>JABFXT010000484.1 GCA_013361595.1 Nocardia sp.
AGCCAGACGAAGGTGAACAGGCCGAATGCGGCCGGCCACCGCCCCCACGAATCCGGATACGACAGCAGCCCCGCACCGGGTTGTCGCCGTGCCACCGCGCAGAGCACCCGGTGCACGGCCCGCGCCGGGGACAGCACTTTCCACACCGGCCCGGCCAGCAGTGATACGACCGGCACCCCGACCCATACGAAGACATAGACGACACCCGGGACCGGGTTGCGGGCCGGGTCGTCGGCACCGGCGACGCCGAGGGTGAGTACCGCGCCGAACGCCACGGTGCTCGACGCCGCGATCACCGTCCGGGTCGCCGCGGCGTCGACGACGGAACGTAGTCCCGCGGGCAGCGCGATCCCGGGTGACTCCGGATCCAGCCGCGGCTGCCGCCAGGCGAAGGCGATCACGGCGAACGAGAAGGTCAGCGCCCACGCCGCGCCGATCAGGGCGTAGGTCAGCGGAATCGGCAGATCAGCCGCGCCGCCGAGGCCGTGTGCGAGCAGTGTCATTCGCGAACGAGCAGGGTGGCCACCGTACGCCCGGCGTGGTGCAGTTCGATCTCGACCCGGCCCGGTACGTCCACGGTGAAGCGGAACCGCTCGCCGGTTCCGGGGGTGACGGCGAAGGTGTGGTCGGGTTCGGCGTGGACATGCAGTTCATCGTCGGTATCGCTGTCGACGACCAACTCGATCGGCTGGCCGACCCGGGCCTCGAGCCGCGCGTCGGCGGGCGTCACCGTACCCCCGGCGATACGCACGGGAACGATCACCGATTCCGCGCTCTGCGCGGCACTCGCGCCGGACGGTTCCGGTTCACTGCTCGCACAACCGGCCACCAGCAGGCCCAGGGCCAGCACCGGGACGCACAGACGGGAGATGGACGGCATCAGTCCTCCTTGCGGGGTTCGGTATCGGGGCCGGTCGCCGGATCGTCCGGCGGATCCCCGTCGTCTCCGCCCCGGCGGTCGCGCACCGCGATCACCACGACCACCCCGGCGATGAGGAACGCCGGGAGAAAAGCGGGCACCGCCAACAGGATCGAATGGTCGGCGAGCAGATCCACGCCGTCGTATCGATCGGTCACGGCGCGGGCGCCTGTTCCTTCTCCCCGGCATACGATCGGTGTGGGTATCGATCGTTGATCCGGGCGGCACCCCAGGACAGTGCCGCGATCAACACGAGGGTGCACGCCAGGACGACCAGCGCGGCCGCGGCGAACAACCAGGCCGGGTGATCGAAGGACCGCTCGCGCTGCAGCACCGTGATCTCGGCGACGAAGGGCCGGGTGAACGAGTCGAGCGCGGGAACCTCCGCGGCGCCGATCCCCGGGTCGGCGGCCATGAAGATCGGCAGCGCGGTCATCGTGCGCCCGTCCTGGATCCGCAGCAGCGTCTTCCAGCTTCCGTGCACCGGAACGGGTTTCGTGGAGACGTAATGCCCGGCACCTTCGCGGTGGAGGTGGTCGACCACCAGGCCGCGTCCCGGGCTGTCGCTGCCGACCCCACCCTGCCAGGCCAGGATCTGGATCCATTCGGGGTCGGTACCGACGAGATCCGCCGGGGTGAGCCGGATATCGGCGTACACCATCCGGCCGCCCTGTTCGGGCGCGTCACGCAGTTCCACGGCGGCTCGCGCACCCTCCGGGACCTCGATCATCAACCCGTTGGCGGTCACCGCGGCCACCACGGCCACCGCCGCGACCACCAGCGTCCGGCGTATCGCTGGCCGCGGCAGTGCCTCGCCGCGGAGCACGACGGCCAGCATCGCCCCGACGACGCCACCGGCGATACCGGTCGGGATGGCCGTCACCAGCAGCTCCGGCCACATCGACGACGGCCAGGGATCCACGAACATCGCGGCGACCCACAGTGATTCGAGCCAGAGGCCCACGGTGGCCGCCACCAGACCGCACAACGCACCCCACAGGATGCGGCGGCGCGCCAGCGGCAGCAGGGCCAGCAACTCCACCACGAGGGCCACGCCCAGATACAGCGGGAACACATTGCGCGGCGCGTCGATGATCGGCCCGCCCACCAGCACGGCGACGACGGCGCGTACCGCCGCCGCGAAACCGACCACGATCAGGGTGCTGCCCGCACCGAGGGTCGCCCGCGCGGCGACGAGGGCGATCGTGGCGGCGGCGACGATCAGCATCGGCTGCATCACCAGCCGGAACTGCTCGACGCCGAAATCGTATTCCACCTGGAACACCGACAGCCCGATGAGCAGGCCCCCGAACGCGAAGGCCCGCAGCAGCCACATCCGCCGGGTATCCGGTTCGTCCGGGCGTGGCCGGTTGCGCATCCCCTCGAATTCGAGCAACAGCACACCGACCAGTGAGAAGCCGGCCCCGCCGATCAACATCAGATGGGTGGGGCCCCAGAGCGTGACGTCCTGGCCGAAGATCCGGTGCCAGACGTCGTCGAGCGGAAATCCGATGAGTGCGTACAGCCCGGCACCGGCCACGAGGATCCCGCCGACCGGTGCGTACCAGGTGCGGGTGATCCGCACTGCCGCCGGACCGGGTTTCTCGTCCAGCGGCAGCACGATTGCCGCCATACCGGCGGTGAACAGGAAGAACAGACCCGCGAGGATGAAGTAGTGGGCCGGGTTGGCCAGTGGGCCCTCGTCGCGGCCGTTGCCGATGTGCAGGCTCACGTCCCAGATGAAACCGAGCAGGGCGGTCAGGATGGTGGCGAGGAACATCGCCAGCGGCAGCGCAACCCAGCCGGGCCGGTTGAACACCCGGCCGAGCCGGTCGGCGATCCGTTGCAGCCAGGTGATCCGGCGGGTCCGGTGCAGGTAGCCGATCCAGAGCAGGAGCAGCGCGATCACCCCGGCGGACCCGGTCATGATCGCGACCTGGTCCAGCGCCGCACCACCGCCCGCACCGGCCGGCGCCGCCGACCACCCGTGCACCTCGTACGCACCGTCCGGCACAGAACCTCCACACCCCGACCGATTTATGTGTGACGAAAAGTAGCATGAATATTCGCCGGGCAGGGACGGTTCCCGCACGTGTCACGATCTCACTGCGACACGCCGGTTCCACTCGTGATCGACCACAGTGGGCGCGCATGCCGAGCCGGGTGCGCGCCGGACGGTGGCCGACGGCGAACCGATGGCCGAGCCCTGCCGGGTGCCCAGAGCGTACGCCCCGGAACGCGGTGCCGCCGGTATCCGGGCCGTCAGCAGAAACGGATCATCGACGCGATCCCGACAATGAGCGAATAGGTGGCGAAGGGCAGCAGCGTGCGGGTCCGGAAATACTGTTCGAGGAAGCGGACCGCCAGCCACGACGAGATCCCCGAAACCAGCGCGCCGGCCAGGATCGGTCCATGGATCCCCTCGGTCGCGGGCCCGATCAGTTCGGGGATCTCCACCAGGCCCGCACCCAGGATCGCCGGAGTGGCGAGCAGGAACGCGAACTTCGCCGCGTGGGTGTGTTCCAGACCGCGCCACAACCCGCCGACCATGGTCAGGCCCGCCCGGCTGAATCCGGTCAGCAGCGCGCCGAGCTGAGCGGCACCGATACCGAGCGCATCGCGCACGTCGAGGGCGGCCAACCGGCGGTCGGCCTGGCGGCGGGCGCTCTCCCGGCTGGTGGCCGTCCGGCGGCCCGACCCCTGCAACGCGAAACGCCGCCCGTATTCGGCCAGCGTGGGCTCGTTGCGCCGCCGCAACCCCTCACCCACCAGCAGCACGACACCGTTGAGCGTCAGAAAGAACCCGGCGCAGACCGGCGCCGCGAACAAGGCGTGCAACGGATGTACGAGCAACGGCCCCAGGACCGCGACCGGCACCGAGGCGATCACGATCAGCCACGCCAGCCGCTGCGCCACGGTAACCGGTCGCCGCGTCCGCAGGGTCGTGAGAAAACCGGAGACGATCTCGTACCAGTCCCGGCGATAGTGGCAGAGCAGGGCGACCGCGGTCGCCACGTGCAGGGCGACCACGAAGGCCAGATACGGTGTCCCGGAATCGGATTCGTCCGGACCGACCAGCGTCTGCCAGTCACCACCGAGCCAGGCGGCGAACAGTACGGAGTGACCGAGACTCGAAACCGGGAAGAGTTCGGTGACTCCCTGCACCGCACCGATGACCGTGGCCTGAACATAGGTGAGCATCGCGATGATTCTTACACGGCTCCGACCACCTTCCCGGCGGGGTCCGGCGTATGCCCGTAACGCCCGAAAGCGCCCGTTCGCAATGTTTTTCGATATCACCGCACCGAGGTCCGAACACGCGAACGGACACGGTCGCGGCGAAGGTCACATCGGCCGGGCCACCCGTATCGATCACGGCCTACGACCCGGCCGGGACACGCTCGTTCGCAACGGCGCCCGCGCCGGCTCCGCGGGTAGGCTCCGGGGATGGCCAGTCGCGAATCGGAGAGTGTGCCCACCACACCGGCTCGTCGGACCGCCCGCTATCTCTTGGCGGCGGCCCTGGTGTTCGCGGGTCTCAGCCATCTGTTCTGGGCTCGGCACGAGTTCCGGGCCCAGGTGCCCGATTGGGTGCCGATGGACAAGGACGGCGTGGTGATGGCCTCCGGCGGGGTGGAGATCATGCTCGGCGCGGGTCTGGCGGTATTCGAGCGCGATCGCGTCCGGATGGGCCGGATAGCCGCGCTCTTCTTCCTCGCGGTGTTCCCCGGCAATATCGCCCAGTGGCAGGGACACCGCACGGCTTTCCGGCTCGATACCGACCGGAAACGGTTCATACGCCTGCTCTTCCAGCCGGTACTGATTCTGTGGGCCCTGTGGTCCACCGGGATTCCGCGCGATGCGAAGGAATAGCCCCGTCATGCCGGAACACGGTCCCGTCGGCGCGGTGCTGTTCGATATCGACGGCACCCTGGTCGATTCGAATTATCTGCACGTCCACGCCTGGGTGCGGGCCTTCCGGGATATCGGTGCGGAGGTGGATTCCTGGCGCGTGCACCGCAGTATCGGAATGGACGGTGCGCTGCTCGTCCACACGCTGTTACCCGATACCGATGACGATTCGCGGGAGCGCGCGAAGGATCTGCACCTGCGCTACTACCTGGATGCACGCGATCTCCTGCGGCCGATCACCGGTGCGCGGGAGCTGCTCGCCCGGATCGCGGCCGCAGGCCCGACCGTGGTCCTCGCGACTTCCGCACCGGAGGACGAACTCGCGGTACTGCGGGCGGTCCTCGATGCCGCGGACGTGGTGTCGGCGCAGACATCCAGCTCGGATGTGGACACCGCGAAACCCCGCCCCGATATCGTGCGCGTGGCACTCGACCGGG
>JABFXT010000410.1 GCA_013361595.1 Nocardia sp.
CGCACCGCCCAGTTGGCTGTACCGTTCAGGAACTGGATCATCGGCTTGAACACCGCCGAGAACGCCACCATCGGCCCGGCGGTGGCGCGGGCGGTGGCCATCGGCGAGGCGATCGCGATGTTCTTCGGAACGAGTTCGCCGTAGATCATCGACAGCGAGGTCGCCAGGATCAGCGCGAGTACCAGCGATATACCGGTGACGGCGGAATCCGGGACCCCGACCAGGCCGAACAGCGGTTCGAGCAACCGAGCCAGCACGGGTTCGGCGATGTAACCGGTGATCAGTGTCGTGATGGTGATACCGAGCTGGGCGCCGGACAGCTGGAAGGACAGGGTGCGGTGTGCCTGGCGGACCGCGCGGGCCCGCACATCGCCGTCTCGGGCATGCGCTTCGACGGTACTGCGTTCCAGTGCCGTGAGCGAGAATTCCGCGGCGACGAACAACGCGGTGCCCGCGGTGAGCGCCACGAACCCGATCAGGCTGAGGACGGTGAGTGCGACGGCCATATCACCACCACCCGGCGGACATCGGGATCAGCGATGTGGACAGGGCCGGATGCGGGGGGAGGGTCGTGCAGTGGAGGACGCCGGGTCTGTCACCCGGCTCGATAGATGAGCCCTCCTGAGTGGCGCCCTCGGACGCGGGTGACAACTGGATCCTTTCGTCCTGACGAATACGACCGACGGTCGCCGGCGACTCTCATGCTACCGCGACCGTGCGCGACGGCGCACGGTCGCGGGGGCGGCGTCGTCCGCCGGTGTGGCCGGGCTCACCACCCGCCGGGCAGCGGGCGGCCTTCGGCGAAGCCGGCCGCCGACTGCACACCGATCACCGCGCGATCGCGGAATTCCGCGAGGGTGCGGGCACCGGCGTAGGTGCAGGCGCTGCGGACACCGGAGCAGATGTGGTCGATGAGGTCCTCGACGCCGGGACGTTCCGGATCCAGTTGCATCCGGGAACTGGAGATGCCCTCCTCGAACAGGGCCTTACGCGCACGCTCGTAGCCGCGATCGGTTGCGGTGCGGGCCGCGACCGCGCGTTTGGAGGCCATACCGAAGCTCTCCTTGTACGCGTTGCCGTTCCGGTCGATGCGCAGGTCACCGGGCGATTCGTAGGTACCCGCGAACCAGGAGCCGATCATGACGTTGCTCGCGCCCGCGGCGAGCGCCAGCGCGACATCGCGCGGATGGCGGACACCGCCGTCGGCCCAGACATGGGCGCCCAGTTCCGCGGCCGCCGCCGCGCATTCGGCCACCGCCGAGAACTGCGGCCGGCCCACCCCGGTCATCATTCGGGTGGTACACATGGCGCCCGGGCCGACACCGACCTTGACGATATCGGCGCCCGCTTCGATCAGATCCCGGGTGCCCTCGGCCGATACGGTGTTACCGGCGGCCAGTGGGATGCCCAGGCCTAGATCCCGGATGGCGCGCAGGGTTTCCAGCATCTTCACCTGGTGACCGTGCGCGGTGTCCACCACCAGCACATCGGCGCCCGCGTCCACGAGTGCTTTGGCCTTGGCGGGGACATCCCCGTTGATCCCGACCGCGGCGGCGATCCGTAACTTCCCGCTGCCGTCGACGGCCGGGCGGTAGATCCCGTCGCGCACCGCGCCGGTCCGGGTGAGAACCCCGGCGAGGGTGCCGTCCGCGGCGAGGAGTACCGCGGGCCCGTCGGTGTGGGCTGCTTCGAGGCGGTCGAAGATATCGGCGGCCTCGGCGGTCGCCGCGACGGTGACGAAATCCTTGGTGGCGACTTCGTGCAACCGGGCGAACCGATCGACGTCCGCGCAGGCCGCCTCGGTCACCAACCCGACCGGCCGTCCGTTGTCGACGACGACGACCGCGCCGTGCGCCCGTTTGTGGATCAGAGCCAGAGCATCGGAGACGGAATGATCGCCGGTCAATGTGACCGGGGTATCGGCGATGAGGGAGCGGCTCTTGACGAAGGAGATGGTCTCGGCGACGGCACTGTTGGGCAGATCCTGTGGCAGCACGACGATGCCGCCGCGCCGGGCCACGGTTTCGGCCATCCGGCGCCCGGCGACCGCGGTCATATTGGCGACGACCAGCGGAATGGTGGTGCCGGAACCGTCGGCCGTCGCGAGGTCGACGTCGAACCGGGAGGCGATATCGGTGCGGTTCGGGACCAGGAAGACGTCGTTGTAGGTCAGGTCGTACGGCGGGTGATGTCCGGGGAGAAACTGCACTGCGCCCATGGTAATCGGGATGGTTCGTCGGCGCGGGCGCCCGGCGGATTCACCGGGACGGCCGGCGTCGGGGCCGGCGACCGGATGACGGTTTCGCGTCACCGCCCCGCGGCCGGCCCCGGCCGCGGAAGTAACCGTGCTGAGCGGCCGGTGGATTCGCGGGGGCTGCGGCCGTGGTGGGTCCGGGCGGGGTGCGGGCACCGGTGAGGTGACGGATATCGCGGTCACCCGGCCGTACTGTGTGCTCGACCACCTGGATGCCGGCGGCGGTCGTCAGCGCCGCAACTTCCGCGCGCTGGTCGGGGGTGACCACGGTGATCACCGTGCCGTCGGCGCCCGCACGGGCGGTACGGCCGGCCCGATGGACATAGTCCTTGGCGTCGGCCGGGGGATCGGCGTGCACGACCAGTGACACCGCGTCCACATGGATGCCGCGGGCGGCGATATCGGTGGCGACCAGTGCGGAGATACCGCCGTCCGCAAAGGCGGCCAGGGTCCGGATCCGCCGGTTCTGCGCTTTGCCGCCGTGCAGTGCCGCGACGCTTATCCCCTGGTCGCGGAGACGGCGGGTGAGTTTCTCGGCGCCGTACTGGGTGCGGGCGAACAGTAGTGTGCGGCCGTCGCGGGCGGCTATCTCGGCGAGTACGGCCGGTTTGTCCGCGGCTTCGACGTACAGCAGGTGGTGGGTCGCCGTGGTGGTCTCCGGTTCCGCGGCCACGGAGTGGGTGACCGGATCGCGCAGATACCGCCGGACGAGATCCTGTACCGATTCGTCGTCCAGGGTCGCGGAGAAGAGCAGTCGCTGCCCGTCACCGGGGACGAGATCCAGTAATCGCCGGACCTGCGGCAGGAAACCGAAATCGGCCATATGGTCGGCCTCGTCGATCGCGGTGATCCGGACCTCGTCCAGTACGGCCGCGCCCTGTTCCACCAGATCCGCCAGGCGACCGGGAGTGGCGATCAGCAGGTCCACACCGCGCCGCAATTTCTCGCCCTGCCGGGCGAGAGGCATGCCGCCCACCGCGGTACCCAGCCGCAGGCCCAGTGCGAAGGGTTCGAGGGCCCGCTCGATCTGCAGGGCCAGTTCCCGGGTGGGAGCGAGAATCAGGCCCCGGGGGGCGCGTGCGATCGCCGGGGCCCCGGCCAGCCGGGCGAGGATCGGTAGCCCGAACGCCAGCGTTTTCCCGGAACCGGTGGGCGCGCGGCCGAGTACATCGTGACCGGCCATCGCGTCGGGAACGGCGGCCGCTTGGATGGGCAGCGGCTCGGTGATGTCCGCGCGCCGCAGGGCCTGCACGGTGAGTACCGGCAATCCGAGCCGGGCGAAGGGCGGGGGAGTGCGGCGGGTGCCCGCGTGATCGGCCGAGGACCCGGTGTCCGGTGTCGCGGGGTCAGGCACGGAACAACCGGCTCAACTCGACCAGCCAGGGAATCGCGACCGCCAACGTCGGCACCACCAGAATCGCGATCGAGGCGAGATAGGCGGCGCCCGCGATGCGGAAATCGCCCAGCGGGCCGGCCAGGCGCTGGATGCGGATCAGCGTGCTGGGGCCGCCCACCGCCAGGGCGCCCTGCGGGGCGGTCGATTTCGAGCAGGCCACCAGTGCCCGGGCCAGTGGTTTGGGCCCGGTGACCTTGACCGCGGAATCGTCGGCGAGTAGTTCGATCAGTAGTTTCACCGAATCCAACGCGGATTTGCTGCGGACGAACCGGGGGAAGGCCTCGTGTGCGGCGGTGAACGCCTCGAGTACGAGATCGTGCCGGGCCCGCAGATGGGACCGTTCATGGCTGAGGATGGCGGTGAGTTCCTGCTCGTTCAGGTTGTCGAGGGTACCGGCGCTCACCACGACCCGCCGCCGCAGCCCCGGCAGGCAGTAGGCGATGGGTTCGGTGGCCGAGAGCACCCGGATATCGGCGGCGCGGCGGACCGGGCCGCTCTGATCGAGCAGATCCACCAGCATGCGGTGGTGGGCGCGGCGGCGGCGGGTGTGTACACCGACCCGGATCGAGGCGTAGACCAGGCGGGCGCCGACGAGCAGGGTCAGCATGAACACCGAAACGTAGGCCAGCCACAGCGGCAGGCCCAGCGCGTCGATCTCGTCGGTGGGCTTGGTCGTGGGCCGACCGTCGTGGCCGGGGACCAGCAGTTCGGCCGCGATGGCGAGCCCGGAACTGAACGCGCTCAGCACAGCGGCCAGCGCGATGGCCTGCCAGAGCACCAGGGCGGCACGGGGTACGCGATAGGTCCAGGTCGCTTTACTGAGCGCTTCCGGGACGGGACCGGCGAGAAGCAAGGCAAGTACGGCGAAGGCCGGTGCTGCTGCGTTCATCGACTCTGCTCACTGCGTTGTGGGGCCAGGGTCCGAGGTCGGTCGCGGCGGGGCTAGTCCTCGGTTGCTTCGAGCTTAGCGAGTGCGTCCCGCAGGGCCGCGGCCTCGTCCTTGCCGACCTGCTCCACGAAGTGCACCAGGGCCGCGGCCCGGCTACCGGCCTCGTCGGCTTGTTGTAGCGCGTCCATCATGAGACCGGCGACCAGCTCGTCGCGGGTGTGTACCGGAGCGTACCGGTGGGCGCGGTCGTCGCGACGCTGCACCACCAGATTCTTCTTCGCGAGACGCTGCAGCACGGTCATCACCGTGGTGTACGCGAGTTCGCGGCGCGCCGACAGGGCCTCGTGCACCTGCCGGACCGTTTGTGGTTCATCGGCCGACCACAGTTGGTCCATAACCGCTTTCTCGAGCTCACCAAGTCCAGCCATCTCTTGATTTTACGACTACAACGACGCTGTGCCGTACTACAGGGTGTCGTAACTGCGTGGGATAGATCATAGGCCGTGGAACACCGGAAATGCGGGATGTGTGGTGTGGGGGGCGCGACTCCCGCTGGTTCGGTGCCCGGGTCGGTAACCGGCGGGCCGCGTCCGGCGTTACCGGAACGAGGACCGCCCGCTTCGGCGCGGGCGAGGCGACGATCGGTCGTGGGTATGCGGCATCGGTACGGGGGTCCGGGCTCGTCATCGGCTCGTTACATCCCCGTTCGCGGGAAATACTT
>JABFXT010000755.1 GCA_013361595.1 Nocardia sp.
CGACTTCGACCGATACGTCCGCACGATCGCCGATATCCGCGGCGCGCGGCCGCTGACGCTGCACCTCCCCTTCGGCAGCGGCGGCGAGCTCGACGGTGTCATCGATCTGATTCCGATGTGGGCGCTCGAACCCATGGCCACCGAATTCTACGGAAGCCATTGGCGCGTCGCCGAGCAGCGGTACCGCGACCTGGTGGCCGCGGTACGGGCCGCGGACGGTACGGAGCCGGACGCCGCCGGACCGGGCAGGATCGCGCCCGAACAGTTGCACGACTCGGCGAGGCCGTACCGGTGCTGTGCGACGCGGTACCGGGCGGCGGCGATATCGCGCCGCTCCTGGATGCCGTAGTCCGCTACCTGCCGTCACCCTTGCTCGTCTGCCAACCGGAACACGCCCTCGACTACTGACCGGCTCTGCCCGAGAGCGGAACCGCAAGCGCCCAGCGGTACCCGCGACCTTCCGCGGGACCGCCGCCCCACCCCGGCCCGGGACGAGTGGTGCGGCCCGCTCACCGAGTGGCAGGGCGCCGCTGCGGCACGCAACAGTCGACGGCACAGGGAGCGCCGTCGACTGTGCTTCCGTAGCCGGGCACGGCGCCGAGCCGGCGGGGCGTGACGGCGCCCAGATGTTCACCGACCAGCTCGACCACCATCTCGGCGAACCGCGGATCGGTACCGGGTGTCGCTGCCCGCGCGAAGGACAAACCCAGCTCGGCGGCCTTCTCGGCAGCCTCGTTGTCCAGATCCCAGATCACCTCGAGGTGATCGGAGACGAATCCGACCGGGCAGACGATCACCGATTCGAAACCCTTGTCCGCCAGCACTTCCAGATGATCGACGATATCGGGCTCCAACCACGGGATATGCGGCGGTCCCGACCGCGACTGCCAGACCACGTCGTACTCGTCGAAACCGGTTGCGGCAGCACACAACCGCGCGGCCTCGGCAACCTGCCTGCTGTAGAGCCGGCCGCCGTCGGCCCGTGGCCCCGCCGCAGCGTCGGCGCTCACCGGCACCGAATGCGCGGTGAAGACCAGCCGGGTGATCTGCCGGTGCTCGGCGGGCAGCGTCTCCCGCGCGGCGTGTATCCCATCGGCGAAGGCGGCGACGAGCAGCGGATGATCGAAGTACTGGCGCAGTTTCACCAGTTCCGGCGCGTCCCCGCCGACGGCCGCGCGGGCCCGGACGATGTCCTCGTCGTACTGGCGGCAACCGGAGTACCCGCCCCAGGCCGACGTCGGGAACACGAGTGCCGAACGCACCCCGTCCGCGGTCATCCGGGCCAGGGTGTCCTCCACCATCGGATGCCAGTTGCGGTTGCCGAAGTACACCGGCAGTTCCGTCCCCGCGGCCGACAACGCCCGTTCGACCGCGACGATGATGTCGCGGTTGAGGGCATTGATCGGCGATACCCCACCGAAGTGCAGATAGTGTTGTGCGACCTCGGCGAGCCGCTCCGGCGGGACACCGCGGCCGCGGGTCACGTTCTCCAGGAACGGCAGCACATCGTCGGGTCCTTCCGGGCCGCCGAAGGACAACAGCAGCAGTGCGTCGGCCGCGCGGGCCACGGTGTCTCCTTCTCGGTTGTTTCCGTCAGTCCAGTGGCATGTTCTCGGGGAACCAGGTGTTGTGGCTGGCGCCGCCGTCGACGTAGATGATCGACCCGGTGGTCGCGGGCAGCCAGTCCGACAGCAGCGCGACGATCGATTTACCGACCACCTCGGCACCACCGTCCCAGCCGATCGGCGAGGCACCGTCCCAGTAGGTGTCCAGCTGCTTGAGCTGTTTCGCGTCGTCGGTGGCGGTACCGGCGATCGCTTTGGCGGCGAGCGTTTTCACCGGGCCCGCCGCGATCAGGTTGGACCGGATCTGCTTCGCGTAGCCGACCTCACGCGCCACATAGCGGTTCACCGATTCCAGCGCGGCCTTGGCCACACCCATCCAGTTGTAGAACGGCATGGCCGTCCGGGGATCGAAATCCATCCCGACAATGGAACCGCGCTCGTTCATGACGGGCAGCACCGCGCGCGCCAGCGCGGCGTAGCTCCACGCCGAGATCTCGAACGATTTCGCCGCGTCCGCGCTGGGGCCGTCCAGGAACGGCAGCGCGGTGGGGCCCATGAGAGTCTTCGGGGCGAACGCGATCGAATGCAGCACGCCGTCGATCCCCTCGGGCGCGAGGCGACGGATCTCGTCGGGCAGCTTGCGCAGGTCCTCATCGTTGGTCACATCGAGCCCGATGGCCGGCGGCACCTCCTCGGGCAGCCGCTTGGCGATCCGGTCGATCAGCCGCAACCGCTCGGTGAGGCCGGTGATGATCACCTTGGCCCCTTCCTTCTGCGCGATGGCCGCCGCGTGGAACGCGATGGAGGCATCGGTGATGATGCCGGTGACGAGGATCGTCTTGCCTTCGAGCAATCCGCCCATGAGTTCTCGGTTCTCCCTGCGTGTGATGTCGTATCTCGCCGCGCTCGGTCGATGTGCCGATACGCGCTACCGTGCCGGCGCGGCTTCGGGTCAGTGCTGAACGAATCGCGGGCCGGTCAGTGCCCCATACCCATACCACCGTCGACCGGGATCACCGCGCCCGAGACGTAGGCCGAATCCGGCGAGGCGAGGAAACTGACCACTGCGGCCACATCCTCGGCCTGGCCGAGACGCTGCAGCGGGATGAACTTCTTCGCCATATCCCGCATATCCTCGGGCAGATCCTTGGTCATATCGGTTTCGATGAAACCGGGTGCCACGACATTGGCGGTGATCGAGCGCGAGCCGAGTTCCCGGGTGATCGAACGCGCGAGGCCGACGACCCCGGCCTTCGAGGCCGCGTAGTTGATCTGACCGGCCTGACCGGAGAATCCCACCACCGAGCCGAGGAAGATCATCCGGCCCCACCGCGCGCGCAGCATGGCACGGTTGGCCCGCTTGGCGCATCGGAAGGCACCGGCCAGGTTGGCGTCGACCACCTTGGTGAACTGGTCCTCGGTCATCCGCATGAGCAGGGTGTCGTCGGTGATCCCGGCATTGGCGACCAGTACCTCCACCGGGCCCTGCGCGGCCTCCACCTCGGCGAACGCCCGGTCCACCGAATCACTGTCGGTCACATCGCATTTCACTCCGAGAAGACCCTCGGGGGCACCCGAACCGCGATGGGTGACGGCCACCTTGTGGCCGTCGGCGTGCAGACGCTGCGCCACCGCGAGCCCGATTCCGCGGTTACCGCCGGTCACCAGGACCGAGCGTGCTGTGAAGTTCGACATGGGGACAAACCTACCCGGCGGCCCCGGGCCCGTTCACATGGGACGTCGGCCGATATTTCCGGTGCATGTTTGTCCATCCCGCACAAAGCAGGGCATACAACTGCGGGCCGGCGTCGTACTCGACGACGCCGGCCCGGAGTGCTTCACGAATCGCACCGTGTCAGCAGGAAGGACACCACGAGATCGAACGGGCCTCGAAACCGAGTGCCGGCACGTCCTCACCGTTGCCCACATACCGATATTCGTGCGGGGTCGGACCACTACCACACGGATTGGAACTCAACAGGACCTCCCGGCCGACCCGGTTGGCGACCGACCTGGCCGGAAAACTCAAGTTCAGGCAATAGTTCTCCGCCGAATCGGTGTGGACCGCCACCTGAGCTTCACCCGTGAAATTGTCGCCGCTCCACAAGCACGCATCCCGGTCGCACGGAACCGACGCCGACGCCGGCGGCGCGGGCAGCGGAAAAACAGCGAACAGACCCAAAGCCATCGCGGCAGCGAACATCAGTACACGCATCAGAACCCCTCCCTGAGGGGATGCCGCCCCTACGGCACCCACCGGGCGACTCTAACATCCCGAAAACGGCACGCGCCAAGGGTTTTACGTCAAGGCAGCCGCTGTCGGAGCACCAGGGCCACGACGATCCCGACGAAGGTCGACAGCAGCCCGAGCAACCACCACGGCCGACTCGCGTCACCCCGCGTCGTCTCGTATCCGATCTGCTCCTCCAGGGTGTCGTACACCTTCGACAGTTCCTGCAGCGTCGCGGCACTGTAGAAGTCGCCACCCGACAGATTCGCGATCTCCTGCATCGCGTCGTCGTCGACCTCGACCTTCACCCGGTCGGTACCGCCGTCTTCGCGCGGAATGTCGACCGTTCCCCACTTCGTGCCGAAGGAGATGGTCGAAACCGGGATCTTCTTGGTCTTCGCCAGCCGCGCGGCCACGAATTCGTGGCGTGGATTGTCCACATCCTCGAAATCGGGCACGGTCTGTTTACCGTCGGACATCAGGACGATCCGGGCGGGTGGCGGTGTCTCCGAGCCACCCAGTACCGAAGCGAGGGTTTCCACCGACTGGAGCGCGGTCAGAATGCCCTCGCCGGTGGCCGTCCGCTCGGCGAGTTTGATGTTGTCGATGGCGGCCTTCACCGAACCCCGGTCGGTGGTCGGCGAGACCAGCACCGACGCGGTACCGGCATAGGTCACCAGACCGAGGTTGATGCCCGGCGTCAGCCCGTCGGCGAAGTTCTTGGCCGCTTCCTGGGCGACCTGCAGCCGGTTGGGCGATACATCGGTGGCCTCCATGGACAGCGATACATCCATTACCAGCACCACGGTCGCCCGGTTGCGGGGCACCTTCTTCTCCGCGGTCGGTCCGGCCGCGCCGATCGTGGCGAAAACCATCCCGACGATCACGAGCACGATGGGTACGTGGCGCCAGAAACTGGGCCGGTTGGGAGCGACCTTCTCGAGCTGCTCCATATTGCTGAACCGCAACATATGGCGATGCTTGCCGCGCTGCACCAGCAGATAGCCGAGTGCCAGCAGGAGGATGACAGCAAGAAATCCGAGCCAGATCGGTGCGGTGAAATTCGAAATACTCACTGGCGTGGCACCCGCGGGGTCGAGGCGCCGAGGCTGTGGCGCCGAGTGGAGACGAACCGGACCACATCGGCGATCCAGTCCCGGTCGGTCCGGAGGGTCAGCACCGGGGCTCCGCAACTGCGCAAGGTCTGTTCGACCTCTTCCCGGTGCCGCTGCGCGGCGGCGGCGTAGTCGGCGCGCAATTGCGGGGTGACGGTGAACTCGCGCGTACGTCCGGTCTCCGGATCGTGCAGCACCACGTCACCGATATCCGGTAACGCGGTATCGCGGGGGTCCAGCACCTCGACGGCCAGCAGATCGTGCCGCGCGGCGATGGCCCGCAACGACCGCTGCCAATCGATATCACCCAGGAAATCGCTGATGACGACCGCGAGGCCACGTTTAC
>JABFXT010000800.1 GCA_013361595.1 Nocardia sp.
TGGTCGGCAACGACGTCTGGTTCGGTAACGGTGTGACGGTGCTGCCCGGGGTGCGGATCGGCCACGGCGCGATCGTCGCGGCCGGTGCCGTGGTCACCCGCGATGTCCCGGATTACGGGATCGTCGGCGGGAATCCGGCCCGGCTGATCCGTTACCGCTACGACGAGCCCGATATCGCCCGGCTGCTGGCCGTGGCCTGGTGGGACTGGCCCGTCGAACACATCACCGCCCATGTGCGCGCGATCATGTCGGGCAGTATCGCCGACCTCGAAGCCGCCGCCGCCGACCTGAATTGAGTGGAAACACCAATGCCTTCCCACCCCGCCCATATCGCGATGGCCGGTATCCCGATCATCAGTCATGTATTGCCGAGTCTGCCGATCATCACCGAACTGGTGGCCCGGGGCCACCGCGTGACCTGCGCCAACGATCCGGTCGTGGCCGATCTGCTCACCGCCACCGGCGCCGAATTCGTGCCCTGTGTCTCCGGTCTGCCGGTCGCCGACAACGATTGGCCCGACGACCCGATCGCCGCGATGGACCTCTTCCTCGACGATGCCGTCGCCGCCCTGCCGCAGCTGGCCGCCGCCTACCGGGACGACCCGGCCGACCTCTATATGTACGATATCGGCGCGTACGCCGCGCGGGCTCTCGCCGAGGCCCAGGGGCGTCCCGTACTCCAGGTGTCCCCGACCTTCGTGGGCTGGGACGGCTACGAGCAGGAGGTCGCGGCGCAGCTGCGGCAACTGCCGGGCGCCGACGCCCACCGGGCGAAATTCGCCGGGTGGCTCGCCGAATGCGGTGCGGAGACCACCGATGTGGACGCCTTCTCCGGTCTGCCCGGCCGGGCGCTGGCCCTGATACCGCGGGCGATGCAACCGCACGCCGACCGGGTCGACACCGCCAAGGTGACCTTTGTCGGACCGTGCTTCGGCCCGGATGGGCCGGAGGGCAGCTGGGCTCGTCCGGCCACAGCGGAGAATGTCCTGTTGATCTCGCTGGGCTCGGCCTACACCCACCGGCCGGAGTTCTACCGGCAGTGCCTGCGCGCCTACGGCGACCTGCCCGGCTGGCATATCGTCCTGCAGATCGGAAAACACACCGACCCCAAAGAGCTCGGTGCCGTCCCGGCCAATGTCGAAGTGCACTCCTGGGTCCCGCAGCGGGCCATCCTGGAACAGGCGGACGCCTTCCTCACCCACGCCGGGATGGGCGGGTGTGGTGAAGGCCTGCTGGCGGGTGTCCCGATGATCGCGGTACCGCAGGCGGCCGAACAGTTCCTCAATGCCGACCGGCTGGTCGAACTCGGGGTGGCCCGTCGTATCGATACCGGTGATGCGACTCCGGAGAACCTGCGGGCGGCCCTGGCCGACCTCGTCGGTGACGCCGGAGTGGCCGCGCGGTCCGCGCGGTTGCGCGCCGACGCGCGTGCCGAAGGCGGCACGATGCGCGCCGCCGATCTGATCGAGTCGTTGCTGCGCTGAGGACGCGCGCACGACGACGGAGCGAGCCCGGAACGAGCCCGGTACGGCCGAACGGGTGTGCGCGGCCGCCGAAGCGAACGCGCGTACCCGGGACGTCGATCCTGTGGTGGCCGGACAGAACTCGGAACGCGGCGGCGGGTCAGCCGATCACGGCGTTCATGATGGTACCGGCGCTGGTGGCGATGACACCGCCGATCATGGCTCCGGCCACCATCTTCGGGGATTCCAGACCGCCGCCGGACCATTTCTCCCAGGCGAACTTGCCGCCGGCGTAGATGATCGCGCAGATTCCGGCGAGCAACACGAACCAGGTGAGATACCTGACCAGTTGCAGGAATTTGTCCGAGATGGGGGGTGCTTCGGGTGTGGGGTTACCGATTTGCGCAAGCGTATCGGTCACGGCGGCCAGTATCATCTCGCAGCTCACTCTTGTTTCGGGGTGGGCGGGAACGCTAACGCATCGTAACCGCTCGCCGGGTCGATCGCAGTAATCCCAGGTCCGGGTAGGTGTTCTGGTCACCAGCGGTTATAGCGTGAAAGTCGCTGCGCGGCAAGAACTTGCGCTGTGCGGGTGCCGGTCTGGATGATGGAGGCGGGGCCGTGGGCCCGCACAGCATCGGCGAGGGAGCAGACGGTGAGCAGCATTGCGGCGTCGGTCTTTGACGCAGTATCGGTATACGCCCAGGTCAGCGATCCCGCTCCGGAGCGGCCGCCGCTGGCGGACAAGATCGATCAGTTCCTCCGGTACGGTACCTGGCTGGCCAGTCTGTCGGGCACGATCAGCATTATTTTCGCGGGCGCCAAATTCGCCTGGGAGAAGTGGTCGGGCGGCGGGATGGAATCGCCGAAGATGGTGGCCTCGGCGATGATCGGCGGTGTCGTCGCCACCAGCGCCGGTACCATCATGAACACCGTCCTGTCCATCTGAGCGGGGCCGCGCCGCCCGCGCGTCCGCTACGATGCAGCTATCTCCGCGTATCCTGCTGGCAGTCCTTCCGACAGCGATGAGCAGGGAGAATGTCGATGCGCGATATGCCCGCCGCGGTGGCTCCGGATACCGCGGACCAACCGGCGGCCGACCCGTCGCGGATGACCCGGCGTTCGCTGCTCGGCCTCATCGCGGTCACCGGGCTGACGGCTTGCGGGGGTGGCGAATCCGGAACCCGGATCGAGCCGTCCGGCTCGCCCGCCGCCCGGCGCGAGGTGGCGACCGACGCGTACGTCTTCGGTTACCCGATGATCCTCATCGATGCCATTCGCACCCGGGCCCTGCGTACGGTCGCGGTCAACCGCTTCCAGCACAGTTCGGGAATACCGGACGCGGGTCAACGCACCGTCGTCCGTGTCGACCTGGACAACCTGTACTCGGTGGCATGGCTGGATCTGCGCAAGGAACCGGTGCTCTTCGCGGTGCCCGACATCCCGGACCGGCGCTGGGTGATGCAGGTGCTCGACGCCTGGTCCAATACCGCCCACACGCCGCGCAATCTGCAGCCGGAGGCCCCGCCCGATATGGAACCGCCCTACACCTACGCGGTGACCGGGCCCGGATGGAGCGGCACGTTGCCGCCCGGCGTGGTGGAACTGCCGGTGCCCACTCGCGATGCCTGGCTGTACGGCCGGATCGAGGTGCGGGGATCGGTGGATGTGCGGGCGGTACGCGATATCCAGGCGCAGCTGCGGCTCGCGCCACTGAGCGCGTGGAACACGCGGGCCGCCACCGAATCCGACACCATTCCGCATATGGGGGAGTGGTCGGAATCGGTGGGGCAAGCTCCCGTCGCGCAGATGTCGTCCCGGGCGTTTTTCGAGAGGCTGTGTGAGCTGATGGAGGACAATCCGCCGGCTCCCGCGGACGAACCCGCCATGCGACGGTTCGGCACCATCGGAATCCGGCCCGGCGGCTCGCCGGACGGGGTGAGCACCGGTGAACTCGACGCGGGTGTCGACGCCGCGAAGAAGCAGCTGGCCGCCTATGTCGACCCCGGCAGCATCATGCGCGACGGCTGGATTCTGGATATGCGTCTCGGCCGGTACGGCACCGACTACCTGTTGCGGGCTTCGACCGCGGAGCGGGGAGCCGGTGCGAATGTGGCCGAGGCCGTGGTGTACCCGGCGCTGTTCGAGCAGGCCGACGACAACGGTGTGCCACTGGAGTTCACGCTGCGGTTCCCCCCGGGACAGGTGCCACCGGCCCGGACCTTCTGGTCGCTCACCGCGTACGGGGCCGAAGGCTTCCTCGTGCAGAACCCCGCCGGTATCCAGACAGTGGGTCATACCGTGGCGCCGGAACTCGCGCCGGACGGAGCGCTGAAGCTCGCGGTTCAGGCCGCCGACCCGGGCCCCGGAGTACCGCGATCCAATTGGTTGCCGATACCGGAGCAGGGCCAGTTCTCCCTGGTGCTGCGGGTATACGATCCGGAGCCCAGGGTGCTGGACGGTAGTTGGTTTCCACCAGCGCTGGTGCCGTAGACCGGTCACCGCACACCTCGGCCGGTCCGGGAGCGAGTCCGTGGCCCGGATTCAGATATTGGCGCCCTTGGCCCGATTACAGCCGCGGCACAGGATCTGCAGGTTCGCGGCACTGGTGGCGCCACCGCGGCTGAGCGGGATCACATGATCGAATTCCAGATAGTGGCTGTCCCCGCATTCCACGCAGCGGCCGCCGTCGCGCTGCCACACCTCCGCCTTCACCTCCTGGGAGATACTGCGCGAATCGCGCTGGCCCGGTGCCAGGACGAGGCGTTTGGCGATGCGGAGTGCCCCCTCCAGCGCGGCCGCGAGGTATTCCGGATCGGCCACGGCGAAGATCGCGCCGCCGCGCGCCGAGGTGGCCGCGACCACCACGGTGTCGTACTCGGCCGCCACCGAGACGATCCGGGACCACGGCAGTTCGACCCCCGCGCCCGCACCCACGAAACGCAACTTCTTGGTGCTCACGATCAACCGGCCGTCGGTGTGCTTGGGCCCGCGGGCCAGCTCCCGGATATGGGTCGCGGTGATATCCAGGTAGACCAGTTCCTCGGCGTCCAGATGGAGATCCGGGGTCGCGATCGCGGGGATATCACCCTCCCGGAGCCGGGACAGCGCCCGCCCCCGGCCCATCCGCGACCGCAGTTCGTCGATCAGCGGACCGGCCAGTCCGAGATCGGTGATCGCGTACTCCACATCGTCGTATTCCTCGGCCGTGATCTGTCCGTCGGCGAAGGCGAACGCGACCCGTCGTTCCACGTATTGCCGCGCCGCCGGTTCCAGCGCGGCACGTGCCGCGGCCGCGTCGATGCGCTGGTAGCGCAGTGAAGCCCACAGGTCCTCCCACTCCGGGCCCCGCGGTCCGGCGGTGGTGAGCAACCGGGCGGCCCGGGTATGCCAGTGGATGAGGAATTCCTCGGTCTCGGTGACACAGGCGGTACATGGATGGTGCCCGCCGAAGACCCGGCGCCGGCGGCGCGCGCCACAGCGCTCGCACTCGTGGGCGCCCGTCCGGCCGGCCGGACGCCGTTCGGCGGTCCAGTGCTCGCCGTCCCACCAGCGCAGCCGCAGGGGATCCTCGGGGTCGCGATACCAGTCGGCGCGGGCGGGATCCGGGGGGGCGGGCAGGCGTACCGGTTCGGTGGTGGCGAGTCGGCGCAGCGTCACCGTGCCGGGGAGTTGCCGGGTGGGCTGCGGTTCGGCGAAGCGGTCCCAGGGTGCGGCGGGAGCCGTGGCGTCCGGGGTTTCGTCGAGGCGGCCGACCAGTGGAAGCACTCGCACAACGAGCTGCACCACACG
>JABFXT010000380.1 GCA_013361595.1 Nocardia sp.
GCACATGTTCGAGGTGCTGGGTGAGTTGAAGGGTTGTGCCGCGAAGCTCGGGCAGTTGCTCGCGATCTACCAACTCGCCCTGCCGCGGGATATCGCCGCGCCGTATCAGGTCGCGCTGGCCCGGTTACAGGATTCGGCGCCGGTGATGCTGCCGGCCACTGTGCACGGCGTGCTGGCCGAGCATCTGGGCCCGGATTGGCGGGATTCGTTCCGGGAGTTCGACGATCGGCGGGCCGCGGCCGCGTCGATCGGCCAGGTGCACCGCGGGGTCTGGCACGACGGCCGGGCGGTCGCGGTGAAGGTCATGTACCCGGGCGCCCGGGCGGCGGTGGAGTCGGACCTGGTGCAGTTGCGGCGGATCTCGACGCTCGCGTCGGTGTTCCTGCCGGGCGCGGATGTGAAATCGGTGACCGAGGCGCTGTGCGAGAGTGTGCGCGCGGAACTGGATTACGCGGCCGAGGCGGACAATCAGCGGGCCTTCGCCAAGGTGTATGCCGGGAGCACCGAATTCCGGGTACCGGAGGTGCTGGCGCAGCGCGGCGACGTCCTGGTCTCGGAGTGGCTGGACGGTATTCCGGCGGCCCGGATCATCGAATCCGGCAGCCGGGCGCAGCGGGACCGGGTCGGCGAGGCGATGATGCGGTTCGTGCTGACGGGCTGGGAGCAGCACGGATTGTTGTACTGCGACCCGCATCCCGGCAATCTGCGCCTGCTCGCGGACGGCCGGCTCGGGGTGGTGGATTTCGGCGCCTGCGCACCGTGGCCGCATCCGGGTTTCACCCGGTTGGTGGTCGAGATGTGCGATGCGATCTTCAACGGCGAACCGGCGGCATTGGAGACGGCGGTGCGTACGCACGGATTCGCCTTCCCGGGGCGGACTCTCGACGCGGCCGCGCTGGACGCCGCGTTGTCGGCGTGCGCGGAGCCGGTGCGGCACCCGCGGTTCCGCATCACCACGCCGTGGTTGCGTAAACAGGTGCTGCGCACCACCGCGTTGCGGTTGACGAATGTGATGCGGGAGCTGACGCTGCCACCGGATTGCACGCCCTTCGCGCGTGCGGCGCTCACCCTGGTCGGCACCCTGAGCCAGTTGGAATGCGAATGCGACTTCGCTGCCGAACTGGAGCGGTCGGTGCCCGAACTCGGCGAGGTGTTCGCGGTGATGCGGCGCGCTCCGGCACCGGGCGTACCGGCGAGCTGAGCGCGCCACGACCGGGGTACGAGCGCACCGTCTGGGACATTTTCCGGTGAGACCGCCTATTTTGCGGAAATTCTATCCTATTTATCCGTAGGCACAATCAGTAACCCAGCCATTGCCGCCACACGGGCAACAGCCGGTCGGCGAAAGCCGCATAACCTTCCGCCCCCGGATGCGCACCGTCTCCCGCCCGCACCTGCTCCGCCCAGGCCGGGAGATCGGCCAGCAGCCGGAAGGACGCGGCGTAGGGGACCTCGAACTCGGCGCAGGTCTGCTCGAAGCTCCGGTCCAGCTCACCGATCCGCTCGTTGTGCCGGGCATCGTCGACCGGCGGCGGCCCCACCACCAGCACCGGCCAACCCTGCGCCCGGGCGGTGGTGAGCAATACGGACAGATTCGTCACCGTGCTCGCTGCCTCGACCAACGGCCGGCCCTCGACCAGCAGACTGTCGTTCACCCCGAACGAGAACACCACCCGCCCGTCCGACCCGGCCGGCAGCCGCACCAGACATTCCGCGGCCCACCTCGCGGCGATATCGGCGGAGGTGTGCCCGCGCACCCCGAGGTTGTACACAGTCCGTGCCGCCCCGGCGGCCCGCGCATGCGCGGTCAACCGGCCGGCCCACCCCAGAGCCTGCGGGTCGCCGATACCGGCGACGAAGGAGTCCCCTACCAAACAGATGCGTTGATCACCACTCACCCCTGGATTCTGACAGCGTGTTGGTGTGTATCGTCCGGCTCGGGGTCCTGCATACTCACCTGCTGGTGGTCGTGGCCGGCCCGTCAGCTTCACCTCGATCCGAAAGTACCGATACGACATGCGAGTCGATGGGCGGGAGATCCCGGTCACGGGCAGTCTCCTACAACCGCTCACGCGGCGGACCAGCGATATCCTGCGTGTCGTCTTCGCGGCGATCGGCGTCGCGGTGGTGATCGCCGGTTCGCTGATCACCCGGCCCGAATGGCTGGCGCTGGAGCGTTCGGTCTCCAATATCGTCGGATTCCTCAACCCGGACCAGTCGAACCTGGTCTATCTGCTGTACGGGATCGTCATCCTCATCCTGCCGTTCGCGATCCTGGTCGAACTGGCCTTCGGACGCCAATGGAAACTGCTCGCGGGCTACGCCACCGCCGGACTGACGGCGGTACTGCTGCTCTCCATCACCCCCAGCGGACTGTCGGCCCCGCAGTGGCACCTCCAGGTCCCGGAGAATCTGGACGACAAAACCTTCCTGCAGCAGTTCCTCGACGACCCGCGCTGGATAGCGATGCTGGCCGCCGTACTCACCGTCGCCAGTCCGTGGCTTCCCGTGCGGCCCCGCCGCTGGCTGTGGGTGCTGCTCCTGGCGTTCGCGCCCATCCACCTGGTGGTCAGCACAGTAGTTCCGGCGCGGGCGATGTTCGGCCTGGTGGTCGGCTGGCTGGTGGGCGCGGTGATCGTCCTGCTGGTCGGGACACCCGCGCTGGAGGTACCGCTGGAGGCAGCGGTACGGCAACT
The DNA here is from genome assembly GCA_013361595.1 of Nocardia sp. Lineage (GTDB taxonomy): Bacteria > Actinomycetota > Actinomycetes > Mycobacteriales > Mycobacteriaceae > Nocardia. The sequence continues at coordinate 2,697 of JABFXT010000380.1, forward strand.
GGCCCGCCGCGGCTACACCGTCACCCGGTTCACCGTCGTCCGACCGGCCGGGCCCGGTGCGCTCATGCTCTCGGCAGTCGTGGAGGAACGCGAACGCGCGCTGGTGGTCGAGCTGTACGGTAAGAATCAACGCTCACTCAGCGCGGTTCGCCAGCTGTGGCGCTGGCTGACCTTCCGCTCCAGTGAGACAGCACCGCTGCACGGATCCATGCATCGCGCGGTCGAACACCGCGCACTGATGGCCATCGCCCTCGCCGAATTGGATCTGGCCGCCCACCGGCCGGTCACCGTATCGGGCCTGCCGCGCGGCTGGATGCTGTACGCGCATACGCTGCCCGCCGGACGCTCGATCGAACAGGACCCCGCCGACCCCACGGCACTGGATTCGGTATGGCATGCCCTGACGGTATTGCGCGAGCGCGGGATCGCCCACGGTGAACTGCGGCCCGCCGAGATCCGGATCGGACCCGACGGTGCGCTGTTCGGCGGTTTCACCGCGGCGGAACTGTGCGCCTCCGATGCCCAACTGCAATCCGATATCGCTCAGCTACTGGTCTCGATGACAGCGGTTTTCGGCGCCGAACCGGCGGTGCGCTCGGCGATCGGCGCACTCGGCGAGGAGACCGTGCTCACCGCTTCGCGCCGACTCACCAAGTTCGCCATGCCGGGCGGTATCCGCAAATCCATCCCCGACTGGAAATCGGTGGTTTCCGCCGCACGCGAGGAAGTACGCGAGCAGACCGGCGAAGACCGGATCGAGGCCGAGCAGATCACCCGGTTCAGCCGCAAAAGCCTCATCCAGCTGGCACTGCTGATCGGCCTGGTCTATGTGGCCTACCCCTTCATCAGCGCGGTACCCACCTTTTTCACCCAGCTCCGCGAAGCGAACTGGTGGTGGGCGCTGGCAGGGCTGGCACTGTCGTCGTTGACCTATCTCGGCACGGCCGCGGCACTGTGGGCCTGCGCGTCGAGCGTGGTGAAGTACTGGCCGCTGGTCCTGATGCAGATCGCGAACACTTTCGCCGCGACCACCACCCCGGCCCGCGTGGGCGGGCTGGCACTGAGCGTGCGCTTCCTCCAGAAGGGCGGCGTCGGAGCGGTGCGGGCCACGGCCGCGGTCGCGCTACAGCAGGCGGTACAGGTCTGCACCCATATATCGCTACTGGTGCTGTTCAGCGTCGCCGCCGGGACCTCGGCGGACCTCTCGCATTTCGTACCCTCGCCCACGGTGCTCTACCTGATAGCCGGCGTCGGCGTGGGGATCGTCGGCACCTTCATGTTCGTGCCGAAACTGCGACGCTGGCTCAACAATTCGGTACTCCCGCAGGTCCAGGAGGTCGTCAGCGAACTGGCCCTGCTGGCACGCGACCCGAAACGTTGCGTGATCATCGTGCTCGGCTGCGCGGCGCTCACCCTCGGACAGGCACTGGCCCTCTTCGCCAGCGTCCAGGCATTCGGCGGCGGAACGACGTTCGTCACCGTCACCATCGTGACGATGATCGGCGGCACCCTGGCCTCGGCGGCGCCGACACCGGGCGGTGTCGGCGCGGTGGAAGCGGCGCTGATCGGCGGTCTTGCCGCATTCGGCCTCCCCGCCGCGGTCGCGGTGCCCTCGGTACTGCTCTACCGGGTGCTCACCTGCTGGATCCCGGTCTTCTGCGGCTGGCAGGTGATGCGCTGGATGGCCGAGAAGAACATGATCTGAGCTGTGTCTATGGCGTCGCCTTCGGCGCCGCGGGGCGGGGCCCTCGTGACCCCGGTTCTTCACTCCTGCGCTCCTCCGCTTCGCTCCCCCGCTCCGTCGCTCCAGAACCGGGGCGGGCCCCGCCTTTGTGGTGGGCCTTGCCTTTGTGGTGGGCCTTGCCTTCGGGGTGGGCCTTGCCTTCGGCGTCGGGTCGGGTTCGGGTCTGTCGGCGGGGTCTGCCGGTTCGGGTTTTCTGCTTCGGCGATCGGTCGCTGGGTTCCTTGTTCTGTCGCCTCAGAGCCGGGTGGGCCCGGCTGTGTATTCGGCTCGGCCTTCGGCGGGCGGGGGCGAGGCCCTCGAGGTGCCGGGTCTTTCCTCCGGTGATCGGCCGCCGCGCTCCTTCGCTCCAGAAGCAGGCCCGGACCCGTCCACTGGGGTGACTATCCGGAGTCGAAGGACGGCGTCAGGTGTTCGACGCCTGCGTCGTCACGTTCGGCGGGCTACTGCTCGGCGGACGCCTATCGGATCTGCTCGGCGCGCCGGGTATTCGCGGCCGACCGGGTCGTAGCCGGACAGTTCAGCACTCGGGGGTGCGGCCACAAGTGCGGGCGCCGCAACCACCGGACGCGCGATCCGGGGTGCCGACGTCTGCCTCTCCGATACCTACAGGCTCGGACTCCGTACGATCCGCGCTCGGCCACATACGTTCGACGACGGCGCCCAGGATACGTTCGGCAGCTGCCGACCGGACCCGCACACCGCCCCGGCCGTCGAGTGCCACCGCAACCATGCGCGTCGAGTTTTACGAGACACCTCAAAGGGTTGAGGCCCGTCTCGCCGTTCAGGCCTCGAAAGCGCATGCGC
>JABFXT010000620.1 GCA_013361595.1 Nocardia sp.
GTCGTGTCGTCGCCTCGACGGTCGCGCGCCCTTCGGGAAAACCCGTCCGGGTGCGGCGAGGGCGCGATAGCCTCGCTGGAGGCCGGAACGGGAGGTCGGATCCTGGGTACGTGGTGGAGCTTCGTCGTGGAACGACGGCATCAGCTCTTCGTCGACTCCTATCTGCACGTCTCGGCAGTCGTGCAGTCCCTGCTCATCGCGACGGTGGTGGCCGTGGCCGTGGGTATCGCGGTGTACCGCAGCCCGATCGGCTCGGCGGCCGCGACCGCCGCGGCCGGCACCATTCTGACGGTGCCGTCGTTCGCCCTGCTCGGTCTGCTCATCCCGATGATGGGTCTGGGTGTCGCACCGACGGTAACCGCCCTGGTGCTCTACGCACTGCTGCCGATCCTGCGCAATACGCTCATCGGTCTCGCCTCCGTCGACACCGCGGTGGTGGATGCCGCGCGCGGGGTCGGGATGAACCGGTTGCGGATACTCGCCGCGATCGAACTGCCGCTGGCCTGGCCGTCGATTCTGACCGGTATGCGGGTGAGCACCCAGTTGATCATGGGCATTCTCGCGCTCGCCGCCTACGCGAAAGGTCCCGGACTGGGCAATCTGATCTTCTCCGGGCTGGCCCGGCTCGGCAGCCCCAACGCGGTACCGCAGGCACTCACCGGCACGGTGCTGATCGTCGTGCTGGCCCTGGTTCTCGACGGGATCTTCGTCCTCGTCGGACGTTTCACCATTTCGAGGGGAATTCGTGACTGATTCCGAGACCCGCACCGCTCCCGCGGTGTCCGGAGTCGAGATAGTGCTCGACGCCGTGACCAAACAGTATCCGGGACAGCGTGATCCGGCGGTCGACGCGGTATCGATGACGATTCCGGCCGGTGAGATCGTGGTCCTGGTCGGCCCCTCGGGCTGCGGCAAAACCACCACCATGCGGATGATCAACCGCCTGATCGAGCCCACCTCCGGCACGGTCACCATCGACGGCCGCGACGCCGCCGCGATCGATGCCGACCGGTTGCGGCGCGGGATCGGGTATTCGATCCAGCAGGCCGGCCTGTTCCCACATATGACCGTGGCGAAGAACATCGCGACCGTTCCCGGCCTGATCGGATGGGACCGTAGGCGGATCGCCGCCCGCACCGACGAGATGCTCGAGCTGGTGGGTCTGGATCCCGTGACCTACCGGCGCCGGTATCCGCGCCAGCTCTCCGGTGGTCAGCAACAGCGGGTGGGCGTCGCGCGGGCGCTGGCCGCCGATCCGCCGATCCTGCTGATGGACGAACCGTTCGGCGCGGTGGACCCGATCACCCGCGCGTCGCTCCAGGACGAACTACTGCGTCTACAAACCGAACTGGGCAAGACCATCGTCTTCGTCACCCACGATTTCAACGAAGCCGTGAAACTCGGCGACCGGATCGCGGTCCTGGGCGAGGGGTCCCGGATCCTGCAGTACGACCGGCCCGCCGCGATCCTGGCCGATCCGGCCGATGACACCGTGGCCGGGTTCGCCGGATCCGATGCCTCGCTCAAACAATTGACGCTGACCCGTATCCGCGAGGTGCCGCTGGGTGCATGTGCCACGGTCGCCGAGGGCGATTCACCGGCAGCGGCCCGGACCGCGGCCGCCGGGCAGCCCCGGGTTCTCGTACTCGATACCGGCGGCCGGCCCCTGCACTGGATCGCCACCTCGGACCTCGCCCATGCCGGTTCGATCACCGAGGCCCGATCCGCGCCGGTGGAGACCCTTTCCGCGGAGTCGACGCTACAGGAGGCGCTGGCGGCGTTGCTCGGCGATCGGAGTGCGACCGCGGTGGTCACCGGGATGCGCGGCGAGTACACGGGTCTGGTCACGATCGATACCCTCGTGGGCCATCTGGCCGCGCTGCGTACCGCGAACGACACAGGCGAGAGTGCCGCCGCGGATGTGCCGGCATGACCGCCGCTCCGACCGTGGGAGCGCCGGGAAGGCGGTCCGCGCAGTGGCGGGCCGAGCGCTTGCGGCTCCTGGCGCAACCGGTACTCGTGCTGTTGCTCACCGCGGGTGTCCTGATCTGGGCGTTCCGCCGTGACCTCACGATCACCCAGCAGGAAAGCCTCAACCCGGGCAATATCGCCACCGTCACCTGGCAGCACATCCTGATCACCGCCACAGTGGTACTGCTCGTGGTCGTGGTCGGGGTACCGCTGGGCACCGTGCTCAGCCGGCCCGGATACCGGCGGCTCGCACCGTTCTTCGTCGGTATCGCCAATATCGGTGCCGCCGCACCGGCGATCGGGTTGATCGTGCTCTTCTATCTCCTCACCCGGACCACGGGTTTCTGGATCGGGGTGGCGCCGATCGCGTTCTATTCGCTGCTACCGGTACTGCGCAACACCATCCTGGGCTTCCAGGAGGTGGATCCGCTGCTGGTGGACGCCGGGCGCGGCCAGGGCATGTCGGCGACGACCGTCCTGCGCCGCATCGAATTCCCGCTCGCGGTCCCCTACATCCTGGCCGGGTTGCGCACCTCACTGGTGCTGGCCGTGGGCACCGCGACACTGTCCTTCCTGGTCAGCGCGGGTGGTCTGGGGATCCTCATCGATACCGGTTACAAGCTGCGCGACAATGTCACGCTGGTGGTCGGCGCGGTCCTGGCCGTCGCGCTGGCGCTGCTGGTGGACTGGCTGGGCGCGGTCGCCGAACAATTCCTCGGCCCGCGGGGGTTGCGATGAGAGCCGCCCGATCACCACGACTGCTGCTCGTGGCCGCGGTACTGCTGCTGGCCGGATGCGGCCTGCAGGCCGGTAGCGCGGTGCCACTCCAGGTGGGTCCGGGCAGTATCCGTCCGGTGCCCGAGCTCGCGGGCGTGCCGATCACGGTGGGGTCCAAGGATTTCACCGAACAGAACACCCTCGGCTACATCATCGAATTCGCGCTGGTCGCCGCGGGCGCCGAAGTCCGCGATCTGACGAATATCCAGGGTTCCAACAGCCTGCGTGACGCCCAGGTCGACGGACAGATCGATATCGCCTACGACTACACCGGTACCGGCTGGGTCAACTACCTCGGCAACGAGAAACCGGTACCGGACGAACAGGGCCAGTTCGAGGCGGTCCGCGACGCCGACCTCGCCGCGCACGGCATGGTGTGGACGGCGATGGCACCGATGAACAACACCTACGCCCTGGCGACCGCGCGCCGCACCGCCGAACGCACCGGCACCTGGACCCTCTCCGACTACGCGGACCTCGTCGCCACCGCCCCCGCCGCGGCGAGTATCTGTGTGGGTACCGAGTTCAATGTGCGTCAGGACGGGTTTCCCGGGGTGACGCGGGCGTACGGGATCGACGGCGACCGGGTGCCCAAACGTATCGTCCAGGACGCGGTCGTCTACCAGGCGACCGCCGACGCCACGCAGTGCGGATTCGGCTCGGTCGCGGCCACCGACGGCCGCATTCCCGGCCTGGACCTGGTCCTGCTGCGTGACGACCGCTCCTTCTTCCCCAAGTACAATGCTGCGCTGGTGATGCGGGCGGATTTCGCCCGGGCCCATCCGCGGGTCGCCGAGATCATGGCACCCATCTCGCGGTTGCTGACCAACGAGTCGATCACCGAACTGAACCGGCAGGTCGATGTCGAGGGCCGCGAACCCGCGGACGTCGCTCGCCACTGGATTGTCACGCAAGGGTTCGTCACCGAGAAGTAAACGGCCGGACAAGGAGATGGTGAATGGTAGCGCCGGACGGTCCGAAGCTTCCCGCACCCGCTCCGGCTCGATCGGTGCTGTTCGGTCTGCCACCGGCCGGACGGCGGCTACCCGGCGCGGCACGCGCCGCTCTGGCGTTCGGCGCGCCGGCCCTGATCGCGGTATCCCTCGGCCACGAACAGCAGGGCCTGATGGCCGCCACCGGTGCGCTGGCGGTGATCTTCGGAGAAGGTCAGGTCTACCGCCGCCGATGGCGCGTCATCGGCGCCGCCGCGGTATCGCTGACGATTTCGGCGTTGGCCGGCGGGCTGGCCGGGGAACTGATCCAGCAGCGGCTCGGCGCGGGCGGTTCGCACTGGTGGCAGTTGCTGATCGTGCTCTTGATGGCGGCGGTCGCGGTGACCGGGACATTCGTGAACTCGGCGCTGCGCATGGGTCCCCCGGGCGGGTTCTTCTTCGTGCTTGCCGCCGGTGTGGGCGCCCTGATCGTGGGGCACGGCGTACCACCCGGCCAGGTGGCGCTGTGGACTGCGCTCGGCGGGGTCAGCGCGCTGCTGGTGGGGATGTCGGGGGCGCTGACCGGCGCGCATACACCGGAAGAGCGCGCGGTGGACGCCGCGGTCGGCGCGGTGCGCGACTACGCCGCGCTCGACGCCCTGGCCGGGGACCGGGTGGACGCACGCTACGCGACCGCGATGAAGGTGCAGACGGCGTGGGCGCTGCTCGACGACGCCCGGCGCACCGGAGACGACCGGCTCGCCGCCACGCTGACCGACGCCCAGCGGCTCTTCGCCGAGGCCCTGCACCGCAACGGATCCGGTAACGACGAATCCGATCTGCTGTTCGATACCGGCCGTCCCGCGCCGACACCGCGACCGTCGATGCGCTATCGGATACTGCGGTCGCTGTCACCGGACAGTCATGCGGTGGTCTCGGCGAATCGGATCGGGCTCGCCGCGGTCCTGGCCGGGTGTTCGACGGTGGCACTGGATCTCGGCCGGCCGGACTGGGCGGTACTCACTGTCACCGTGCTGCTGCATCAGGGTCCGGACCGGGTACGCGGCACCTACCGCGGAGTGCACCGGATCGGCGGTACCGCGCTGGGACTGGCGCTGTTCGCGGCGCTGTACGCGCTGGAGCCCCGGAGCTGGGCACTGGTGCTGATCCTGATGATCCTGCAGTTCGCGATCGAGATGTTCGTCGCCCGCAACTACGGTCTCGCGGTCGTCTTCATCACGCCGCTGGCGCTGCTGATCGGTGGCGGCGGACAGTACGGCGATATGTTCCCGGTGCTGCGCGACCGGCTGCTCGAGAGCGTTATCGGGGTGGTGATCGGATTGACCGCGCTGTGGGCGGTCGACCGCCGCGCCCATCGACGGGTGCTGCTGCGCAACGATCAGCGGGTGCTCGAGGTCCTCGGACACCTGCTGCGCCGAATCGCACCGGGCCGGGTGCAGCACGATTCCCCGCCGACCCCTCGGCGCGCCGCGCCGGATCCGCCGCACACCGCGGCAGCGGGCCGCCCCGGCGGCCCGCCGTCGGATCCACC
>JABFXT010000011.1 GCA_013361595.1 Nocardia sp.
ACCCCGTCGGCTTCCTCGGAGACGGCTTCGACCGCCAGGCGAAGCTCGAAACCTTTCCGGCGCACCGGATTCGGACGGGACAGCAGTGGGGCGGCGGGGCCGGAGACGAAGAGGCTCCGATACGCGTCGATCACCGTGCCGAGGGCCCGTAGCGGCCCGGAGGGGACGAAATCCGGGACGCTCACGGGATACTCCGACCGGCCATGGCGGTCAGCTTACAAAGCGAACGAATTCGCCTGCAATGGCGAGTCCGGGGCCGGATGGGCGGTGTCCGCGCGGCGACAGCGCCGCCGCGCGGAGCATCCGCTATTCCTCGGCGTCCCGGTGCGGGACCAGTTCCAGGCCGATGACCGCGACCACGATTCCGGTCAGGCAGACGAGCTTCGCGGCAGTGACCGCCTCACCCCCCGAGATCATCGCGTACGCCACCGTCAGGGCGGTGCCGACGCCGGTCCAGACGGCATAGGCGCTACCGATCGGGATATCGCGTACCGCCCGGGCCAGCCCGAGCATGCTCGCCGCCAGGGCGACGAAGAAGACGGCGCTCGCCACCGGCTCGGTCAAACCGGCCGATCTGCCGAGTGCTGTCGCCCAGACAGCTTCGCAGACGGCGCTGGCCAGCAGAATGATCCATGCCATCTCAGCTCACCGCCTTCAGGCCCACGACGGACACGATCAGCAGGGAGAGCAACAGGATCCGCGCGGTACCCGCGCGCTCCCGGCCGGTGACGACGGCCCACACCACGGTCAGTGTGGCGCCGACACCCACCCAGACGGCATACGCGGTACCGGTCGGCAGATCGATCATCGCCCAGGCCAGTCCGGCCATACTCAGGACCAGGGCGACGACGAACAGGACGGTGGGTTTCCAGCGGCGGAAACCGTGCGAGGCGGACAGTGCGACGGCCCAGACGGCCTCCAGCACGCCCGAGAGCAGCAGAACGAGCCAGGACATGACGAACCCTTCCGAGTCAGTCTTGTCGCGATGCGGGTACTGCTCCCTCGTCCGCGAGCCCGATCGCCGGGCTCCACAGCGGCAACGAACGGGGGTCCGCCGGAATTCCCGGCGGTGAGCGGAACCACCATCGTCACGGGCCGGTTCGCGCCGGTGCGGTCGCGATCCGGTCGTTCGCCGGATACGCGCCCACCGTGGGGCCGTCCGGTGCTCCGGGCTCGGTGGGCGGTGCCACCGGATCGCCGGCGCCGGGCACGATCTCCGCGGGCCGGGATATGCGGTCACCGGCCGGCCCGCTTCCCCGGGGATCGGGTACCGGGCGCCCGAGCCGGGTGCGGACCGCGATTGCGGCGCATGCGACGACTGCCAGGGCGCCGAGCGCGGTGGACCAGGTCAGGGGCTCGCGCAGGAGCAGCGCGGCCCAGCCGAGGGTCAGTACGGGTTGGACCAGCTGGATCTGGCTGACCTGTGCCATCGGCCCGCGCGCGAGGCCGCGATACCAGGCCAGGAAACCCAGGAACATGCTCACCACGCCGAGATAGGCGAACGACGCCCACTGTGCCGGCGAGCCGGTCGGCGGCCGGACGGCGGCCGCCACACCGCTGAGCGTCACCATCACCGGAGCGGACAGGACGAGGGCCCAGGAAATGGTCTGCCACGGTCCGAGTTCACGGGACAGCAGCCCACCCTCCGCGTATCCGAAGGCAGCCGCGACGACCGCGCCGAACAGCAAGAGATCCGCCCATCCCGGAGCGGCGAACCCGCCGCCGCGGAAGGCAGCGAAGCCCACCGCGGCCACGGCGCCCGCGGCCGCGGTGAACCAGAAGACGCGCGGCGGCTGTTCGTCGCCGCGCAGTACCGCCAGCACCGCCGTGGCGGCCGGAAGCAACGCGATCACCACCGCGCTGTGGCCCGCCGACGTGGTGGTGAGCGCGAAGGTGGTCAGCAGCGGGAAACCCGCGACCACCCCGCCGGCGACGACGCCCAGACGGATCCATTGGCCGCCGCGGGGTAGCGGTTGCCGGGTGATCACCAGTGCGGTCGCGGCCAGGACGGTGGCGACGGCGGCTCGCGCGCAGGCGACGAACAGGGGTGACATGCCACCGTCGGTGACGGCGATCCTGGTGAGCGGGACGGTGAGCGAGAACGCGGCCACGCCGAGTAGTCCCCAGGCCGGGCCATGGAGAGCGGGGGATAGCGGTGCGCGGTATCGAAGAGTAGCGCTACTATGTTCCTTCATGTCCGACGATAGCAGCTCGCGGATCGTGGCGGACCTCCGTGACTGGATGGCCACCGCTCCCGCCGGGGCGAAACTGCCGTCCACCCGCACATTGGTGGCGCGGTACACGGCGAGTCCGGTCACGGTCCAGAAGGCGTTGCGCACACTGGTGGCCCAGGGGCTGGTGGAGAGCCGGCCGGGCGTGGGGACCTTCGTGCGGACGCTGCGCGCCGCCCGCCCGGCCGATTACGGCTGGCAGACCGCGGCGCTGGGCGCACCGCGCAGCCGCCGCACCCAGATGTTCACCTCGCTGCGCACCGTGCCCAACGACAAGATCGCCCTGCATTCGGGCTACCCGGACCGGGAACTGCTCCCGGTCCGCCTGGTCCGCGCCGCCTTCACCCGGGCCGCGCGCAGCGACGCCGTACTCGATCGCCCACCCACCGCCGGTCTGCCGGAACTCCAGGCCTGGTTCGCGACTGAACTGGCGACCGTGGCACCCGCCGCGATACTGCCGCCGACGCCGAGTGAGGTGATCGTGTTCGCGGGCAGTCAGAGCGGCCTGAACACGACCTTCCAATCGCTGGTGGGTCCGGGACGGCCACTGCTGGTGGAGTCGCCGACCTACTGGGGCGCGCTGCTGGCGGCCGAACGGGCGGGCGTCCGGGTGGTCCCGGTCCCCAGCGGCCCGCACGGTCCCCGGCCCGAGGAGTTGGTCCGCGCCTTCGAACAGACCGGTGCGCGAGCCTTCTACGCCCAGCCGCATTTCGCCAATCCGACCGGCGCACAGTGGGCTCCGCAGGTCGCCGACCGTGTGCTCGAGGTGGTGCGGCAGCACGGTGCGTTCCTGATCGAGGACGACTGGGCACACGATTTCGGTATCGAATCGGTGCCGGTCCCGCTGGCCGCGCGCGACGACAGCGGACATGTGATCTACCTGCGCTCGTTGACCAAGAGCGTTTCGCCCTCGGTCCGGATCGCCGCCGTGGTCGCCCGCGGCCCGGCCCGCGATCGGATCCTGTCCGACGCGCAGGCGGAGTCGATGTATGTGAGCGGGCTGCTCCAGGCGGTCGCGCTCGATGTCGTGACCCATCCGGGATGGCGTACCCATCTGCGCGGGCTCGGACAGCGGCTGGCCGGTCGCCGCGATCTCCTGCTGACCGCGCTGCGGGAGCACGCACCCGGCGTACTGCCGGAACTGGTGCCCCGGGGCGGGCTCAACCTGTGGGCCCGGTTACCGGACCATACCGATCTGATCCGGCTCGTCCGGGACTGCGAGGCCGAAGGCGTGGTCGTCGCCCCGGGCGACGAATGGTTCCCCGCCGAACCGCCGGGCGCCTACCTCCGGGTGAACTATTCCGGGCCGAACCCGGGCGCGTTCCCGGAGGGCGCGCGGATCATCGGCCGGGTACTGGCCCGGCAACATCCGGCGTAACCCGCGCTGCCGCCGGATGCGGGCGACGCGTCAGGCCGGCCGGATCGAAACGGTACCGCGGCATACCGCGGCCTGGGGGTTGAGGAACCACCAGCCGCCGCCGGTCCGGGCGGTCACGGTGAACGACACCGTGCCGACGCCGGGCCAGGCCCGGTTCACCGGGATACCCGGCTTCTGCTTCAGCATCTCCTCATCGCTGAACGCCGTACCCGAGGCACCGGTTGTCTCGTTGTGCCAGTCGACCTGGACCCGGGTGCCGTAGGGGGTGCTGCCGAAGATCGGGAACAGGCTCGCGGGCGGGTCGGGCAGATCGTTGCCGCCGCTGAGCAGCAGCGAGGGCTCCAGAACCGACCCGCCGGGCGGCAGGCTCGCGCCGGAGCTCGCCCGGATCTGCCAGGTGAACGGCGGTGCCCACGGCAGCGGATTGGCGCTACCGCAGGACATATCGGTGGCGGACGGAGGCTGGGCCGCCGCGGTGCCGGCGCCGGCCGTGACGAGCGCGGCCGCCGCGAGAACCGCGGTGGTGGGGGCGAGGGCTGCGGTGACGAACTTTCGTACACGAGGCATAGGTGCTCCCAGGGGCCGGTGGTGGATGTATGGGATACGACAGTAGCGAGCCGAGCGCGGCGGTCGGCAGATCTCGGCGATACCGGGCCGGCCGTCGCGCCCGACTCCGCACACCGTGCCCGATGGCCGGTGTGGATCTCGCCGTCGATACCGATCGGCTTTCCGGTGCCGGGGCAGTAACTCAGCCGGCGGCGCGGTCCTCGGCGAAGACCTTCCGGCACGACGGTGCGCAGAAGGCGTAGTCGACGCCGTCATGGGTCATGGTGAACTCGGCAGTGGCCCACTCCACCACCATTCCGCAGGTCGGATCGATCGTGCAGCCCTCGGGGGCTTCCGGGAGCTGCCCGGAATCGCGGAAGTCCTGGGTCATCAGGCGGGTGAGTTCGGTGCTCGTGGTCGACCGGCCGAGTGTGCCGACGCAATGTTCGCGCAGACCGACGATCTGTACCACACAGTGCGGTTCGCGGCGCAGTCGCCCGGGATCCGGTTCGGTCGCGGCGACGGCGTCGGTGATCATCGGGATGATGTACCGGCCGAAGTCGCGGTCGTTGCTCCAGGACTGCGGCACCGTGAGCCGGACCAGATAACGTGGCGCGGTGTCGATCTCCGGGCCGCCGGTCACCCAGGTGCGTGGCGCTCCGATGAGTACATGGGTGAATTCGCGCGCGCGGCGCATGGTCTCGTCCGGTGCGGACTCGGCGGCGGTGAGCGTGGCCAGTACGCGTTCGGCGAGGTCGCGTTCGGCCGCCGCGTCGAGGGTGCGGCCGGCGACGGATATCTCGAGGGTCATCATGATCGGTTCTCCTTCGGCAGTGCGGGGGCGGGTGTGCTCACGCGTTCGTGGCCGTCGGCCAGGGCGAGCAGTTCGTCGACCGACCACTGATCGTCGATATGGGCCGCGTATTTCGCGGCGAGCACCGTGCCGTCCGCGGCGATGAGGAAATCCGCGGGCAGGCCCAGCCGGCCACCCGCGGGGTGGCTCGGCGGCGCCGGGCGACCGTCACGTCGCCCGGTCGCGGCCAGTTCGGTGCCCACGGCTCGTGCGAT
>JABFXT010000285.1 GCA_013361595.1 Nocardia sp.
ACCGAGACCTAGCCGCCGGTCGCCGCCAAGGGCCTGGCCATGAAATCCGGGTTCAAACGCCCCGGCGCCAAAGCACCGGGTACCAAGTCTGCGGCCGCCACGCCGAAGGCGGAGACCGCCCCGGCCGAACCGGGCGCGGTGGACGCCGGACAGGCCACGGCCGCGGCGCCCACCGAGAGTAAGCCGTCGAAGCCCGCGAAGGGCCTGGCCATGAAGTCCGGATTCAAACGTCCGGGCGCGAAGGCTCCGGGAGCCGGGACCGCGCAGCCCGCACCGGAACCGGAGTCCGCACCGGAACCGGCGGCGGAAGCCGAACCGGCTCCCGCCGCGGCAGCGGCCGAATCCACTCCGGCGGTCACGGCCGAGTCCGCCGCGGAGCAGGCTGCCGAGGGAGCGGGTAACGGCAGTTCGGGCGACGGGTCCGGGGTGACGCCCCCGCAGGCCAAGCCGGGCGCGCTCGGTTTCAAATCCGGTGCGAAGGCGCCGGGGCGCAAGGGCTGACGGCCACGCGGCAGAACAGAGGCAGGGCCCGGCGAATCATTCGCCGGGCCCTGCCTCGTTCTCGAAGAGCGGACAGCGGCGCGGTCCTTCACCGGCGTCATCGCGGTGCTGTGTGCCCGGCGCCGCCGATCGTCCTTTCCCGGCGGACCCTTCGGCTCCGCCCGCGCCCGGGCCGGCTGCTCAGCGCAGCGCGGCGCCGTATACGCGTTCGACGGACAACGTCATGAGCACCCGGCGATCGGCGACCATCACGGACCGGTATTCGTCCCAGTCCGGATGTTCACCGGCCGCCTTCCGGTAGTAGTCCACCAGGGCCTCGACCTCGGGACCGTGCGTATCGGTACCCGGACCGGTCAGGGTACCCGCGCCTTCCGCGGTCGCCCAGGCCCAGCCGTCGGCCCGGGTGACCTCCAGCGCGGCCCGTGGATCACGGCGCAGGTTCACGGTTTTGGCGCGGCCCTCGGTCATCGAGACGTAGATGGTCTCGGTCTCCCGGTCGTAGTAGGGCGTCACCGGGGACAGTTGCGGCATACCGTCGGATTTGATGGTCGCCAGCACGCCGAGCCGGCTCTCGCTGAGCAGGGTGCGCGGATCGAACTGCGTACTCGTCATATCCGGGTCCAAGTCGGCCGGGCGGGCGGGTATTCCACGCGGGCGGGTCCGAACCCGGGAAATTGGGTGGCGCTCCGGTACCGGGTCCGGTTGCAATGGGTCGGTGCTCGACGATGTACAGGTGGCCTCCTTCATCGACAACGGCTACGTCCACATCCCGGACGCGTTCCCCCGCGCACTCGCCGAGGAGTGCCGCGCGATCGTCTGGCGCGATCTGGACGCCACACCCGACGACCCATCCGGCTGGCCCGTCCCGGCCGCTTTCCGCCCCGACTACCTCGACGCTCCGTTCGTGGCTGCCGCGTCCACACCGCGCCTGCGGGCGGCCTACGACGCGCTGGTGGGTCCCGGACGCTGGGCACCGCGGCGCAGCCTGGGCAGTTTCGTGATCCGCTTCCCCGGACAGGACACCGCTCTCCTGGACGGCTGGCATGTCGACGCGAGTTTTCCGGGACCGGATTCGGCCCCGGGCGACTATCTCAGCTGGCGGGTGAACGTTCATTCGCAGGGCCGGGCGCTGCTGATGCTGTTCCTGTTCTCCGATACCGCCGAGCCGGATGCCCCGACCCGGCTCCGGGTCGGCTCCCACCGGCAGATCGCGCGGCTGCTCGAACCGGAAGGCGAGGCCGGGCTCGATGCGCGCGAGCTGGCCACCCGCGCCGACCCGGCCACCGCCGGTCTCCCGACCGCCCACGCCACCGGCCGGGCAGGCGATGTGTACCTCTGCCATCCGTTCCTGGTCCACGCGGGCCAGCCCAATCGCGGCAACACCCCCAGATTCCTGGCCCAACCACCCCTGCACCCGGCGCAGCCGCTGCGCATCACCGGGCCGGGTCCGTTCTCGGCGGTCGAGACGGCGATCCGGGCCGCGATAGGCTGACCGGGTCTCGGTCGATGCGGCGAATACGGGCTCGACCAGGCATACGATGGTGCCATGTCCCTGCCGCGCACCGATCGGCCCGAACTCCCCGAGTACATGACCTGGGAGGAACTCGAGCAGCTACCCGAGGAGATCGCCGAGCAGATCGAGCTGTGGGACGGGCGCGTGGTGTGGCTCCGCCGGGGGCCCAGCGAGCATCAAGCCTTCACCCGTCGTTTGACCAACGCCGTCGAACGGGATGCCCACAAGGGCATGTCGGAGCGGCCTGAACAGTGCTGGCGGGTCGAAGCAGAGACCAATGTCTTCCTCGGTACCAGCGGTAAATCGAACTTCTTGACACCGGACTTCCTGGTCTTCCGCTGCCCCGAAACGCCGTTCCAGGATATTCGCGCGGCCGATGTCCTACTTGTCGGTGAAGTCCTCTCACCTTCGAATACGCAAACGGATATGGAGGCGAAGAAGGGCCGCTACGCCGGCGCTGGAATTCCTTGGTACTGGGAAGTGACCGTGGCACAAGCGAAGAGCGCGATCGCCACCGTTCGGGCTTACGCATTGGAGACAGGACACGGGCGGCTACCGGACGGCGTGCGCCCTTTGCGAACTGCGAATTACATTCTCGCCGGCGAGTGGACACCCGATGACGAGGACGGCGTGCGGATCGACTTTCCTTTCCCGATCCATATTCCATGGACGGAACTGGAGTACTGAGTCCATCGGGCCGCGCGGTGATCCCCCTCTTGCAGATCGCCGCACGGCTCGGTGGCGTGCTTCCGCACCGCGCTCGGGGCCCGGGTGAGCGCGGCGCGGTCCGATCAGGATTTCGTCGCAGCGATATAGCGCGCGAGATGATCGGAGCTGGAACCGAATTCGTATTCGATAGCAGTGAGGCGCTTGAAGTAGTGACCGATGGCCAATTCCTCGGTCATCCCCATCGCGCCGTGCAGCTGGACCGAGTTCTGGCCGATGAACCGGGTGGCCCGGCCGATCGTCACCTTCGCGGCCGAAACCGCTCGGGCCCGTTCGGCGGGTTCGGCTTCCACGGCATAGGCGGCCAGATAGGCGGCGGCGATACTCTGCTCGAGTTCGATCAGCATATCGACCATCCGATGCTGCAGCGCCTGGAAGCTGCTGATCGGGACCCCGAACTGCTGCCGCTGCTTCGTGTACTCGACGGTGTCGTCGAGAACCTTGCGCATGAGGCCGACGGCTTCGGAGGCGATCGCGGCGATCGCCTCGTCGACGGTGGCGTCGATGGCGGGCCAGGCCCGCCCCTCCTCGCCCAGCAACGAGTTCGCGGGAACCCGGAAATCGGTGAAGGTCAGGTCGGCGGCAACGCGGTCGTCGATTGTGCGGTACTGGTGCACCTCGATACCGGCCGGTGGCGCGGCGGGATCGAAATCCACCAGGAACAGCGAGATCCCGTCCTGATCGCGGCGCTCGCCGGAGGTGCGGGCGGAGACGATCAGCGCAGTGGCGACGGGTACGCCGGTCACCACGATCTTGCTGCCCTCAATCACCCAGTCGGCGCCGTCGCGGCGGGCGGTCGTCGAGACATCGTGACGCACTTCGCCGGACTGCGGTTCGAGCGCGGCGAACGCCAGCCGGACGCTACCGTCCGCGATACCTTTCAGCAGTTCCCCGGCCCGGTCGCCGCCCGAGCGGCGCAGCAGTCCACCGCCGATCACCACCGTGTCGACATAGGGTTCCACGACCAGGGCGCGGCCCAGTTCCTCGGCGATGATCATGCCCTCGATCGGGCCGCCGCCCGACCCCCCGGACTCTTCCGGCAGGGTCACACCCAGTACATCCAGTTCGGCCAGGCCGCGCCAGATCTCGGGCTGCCAGCCGGGACCGGATTTGACCGCGGTCCGGCTCTTCGCGAGGTCGTATCGGGCGGCGAGAAAACCGGAGACCGCATCGCGCAGCATCTGCTGTTCGTCGGTGAAGGTGAAGTCCATCAGAGCCCCAATGCTGCCTTGGCGAGGATATTTCGCTGGATTTCGTTGCTACCCGCGTAGATCGATCCGGCGCGATCGTTGAAATAGCGCAGCGGCGCGACAGCCTGCCAGTCGGCGCCGCTGAGGTAACCGTCGGCGGGCGGGGTGTATTCGGCGATCGGGCCGCCGGGCGCGGTCGCGTGCGGCTGGTAGATCCGGCCGCGCGGGCCGGCCGCGGTCAGCGCCAGCTCGGTGAGTTGCTGGCTGAGTTCGGTGGACAAGATCTTCAGCATGGACGAGGACGTGCCCAGATCCTTGCCCTGGGCCATGGCGGCCAGGGTCCGGAACTCCAGTACTTCCAATACCTCGGTGCGGATCCGCGCATCGGCCAGCTGTGCCGCGAAATGCGGGTCCGCACTGAGCGGGTTGCCGTCGCGGCCGGGCTGTTCGGCCGCCGCGGTGGCGATGTTCTGCGCCATGGCCTGCAGCGCCGGGGCCATCGCGCCGCCGCCGCGTTCGTGGACCAGCAGGTATTTCGCGACCGTCCAGCCATCGTCGATCTGCCCGAGCACATTGCTCTTGGGCACCCGCACATTGTCGAAGAAGATCTGGTTCTGGACTTGTTCGCCCGAACTCATCACCAGCGGCCGGATCTCGATACCGGGCGCGGTCATATCCATCAGCAGGAAGGTGATGCCCTGCTGCTTCCGGCCCGCACGGGACGTGCGGACCAGCATGAAGATCCAGTTCGCCTCGGTGGCGTGGGTGGTCCAGATCTTGCTGCCGGAGCAGACGAAATCATCGCCGTCGGAGACCGCGGACATATTCAGCGCGGCCAGGTCCGACCCGGCTTCGGGCTCGGAGTAGCCCTGACAGAAGAAGACCTCGCCGGTGAGGATCCGGGGCAGGAAGTAATTCTTCTGCTCCTCGGTACCGAAAGCGACCAGCGCCGGGGCGACCATCCGGATGCCCATCGGCGACAGCGCGGGGGCACCGGCCAGGGTGAGTTCCCGGCTGAAGATGTAGTGCTGGGTGAGCGACCAGTCGCAGCCGCCGTACTCCACCGGCCAGTGCGGCGCCGCCCAGCCCCGCTCGTGCAGGATGCGCTGCCATTCCAGGCTCGCTTCGTGATCGGAGTAGACACTGGTCATCAACCGGCCCGCGGTGCTCACCTCGGGCGTCAGCTTCTCGGCCAGGAACGTTCGTACCTCGTCTCGGAAGGCCCGTTCGGCCTCCGACCAGTCGTAATCCATACACGCTCCCGAAGGCTTCATGCGTCGTCGCAGCA
>JABFXT010000904.1 GCA_013361595.1 Nocardia sp.
GTTCAGCGCCTGCCGCGCGGTATCGACCGCACCCATGTAGACGATGCACTCCAGCCCGAGCAGCGCGCACGCGGTGGCGGTGGCGACGCCGTGCTGGCCCGCGCCCGTTTCCGCGATGATGCGGGTCTTGCCCATCCGCTTGGCGAGCAGCGCCTGGCCCAGCACATTGTTGATCTTGTGCGAACCGGTGTGGTTCAGATCCTCGCGCTTGAGCAGGATCCGTGCGCCACCGGCGTGCTCGGCCAGATTCGCGCATTCGAAGACCGGGGACGGACGGCCGGTGTAGTCACGCTGCAACCGGTCCAGTTCGCCCAGGAAATCCGGGTCCAGCCGGGCCTTGTCGTATTCGGCCGTGACCTCCTCGATCACCGCCATCAACGCCTCGGGCACATGCCGGCCGCCGTAGACGCCGAAATGGCCGCCTTCGTCGGGTTCGTGGTCGCTGCGCTGCGCGATCCCGCGGCTCGCGGCGGGCAGCGGGACGCTGGTGGAGGACGGACCGCCCCCGGCCATCATCGACCCCGCCGGGCCGGCTTGGGGCAGGACGGGTGCGTGCCCGCGGTGACCAGTTCGGAAACGGCCGCGCGGGGATCGCCACTGGTGACCAGTCCCTCGCCGACCAGTACCGCGTCCGCGCCGGCACCGGCGTAGGCGAGCAGATCGGCGGTGCCGCGCACTCCGGACTCGGCGATCCGGATCACCTCGGTGGGTAGACCCGGCGCGATCCGGGAGAAGCAGTCCCGGTCGACCTCGAGGGTTTTTAGATTGCGGGCATTGACCCCGATGACCGTGGCACCCGCGGTGAGCGCCCGATCGGCCTCCTCCTCGGTATGCACCTCGACCAGCGCGGTCATTCCGAGCGATTCGGTGCGATCGATGAGCGAGGACAGGGTGTCCTGTTCCAGCGCCGCGACGATCAGCAGGATCACATCGGCGCCGTGGGCCCGGGCCTCGTGGATCTGGTACGGGCCGACGACGAAGTCCTTACGGAGCACGGGAATGTTCACCGTGGCGCGGACCGCGTCGAGATCGTCCAGCGATCCGTGGAACCGGCGCCCCTCCGTGAGCACGCTGATCACCCGCGCGCCACCGTCCTCGTAGGACTTGGCGAGGCTGGCCGGATCGATGATCTCGGCGAGTGCCCCCTTGGAGGGGCTGGCCCGCTTGACCTCGGCGATCACGCCGATGCCGTCTTCGAGAAGCGCTGCCTTCGCATCGAGCGGCGGCGTAGCGGCGGCGGCCGCTGCCTTCACCGCCGGGAAGTCCAGCACCGCTTCCCGAGCGGCTACATCCGAGCGGACCCCGTCGAGAATCGAGTCGAGTACCGTCATCTGGCTCGAATCCTTTCTGGGGAGACGCGAGTTATTGCCTGAAGGATTCCCCCAGGCGATGTCTCACCGATGCTGAACAAGAGTAAATGGGAGGGCGGGGCGTTGTGACGCCGGGGGCCGGTCACCCCGCCCCGGCCGACCTGCTAAGGGGCGTCACCGGTTTCCTCCGAACCAGCTTTTCCGGCCGTATCCGGCGGGTTCTCGGCCACACTTCGCCCGTCGGAGATGTTTCCCGACTTGCCGGAACGGGTACCCGGCAGGTTCGATTCGCCGCCGGGCGTGTCCCCGGACCGGACGGCCGGCTCCGGACCGGACTCTGCGGGGTCGGTCGGATCCGCGCCGGCATCCAGGGCATCCCACAGCACCCGCTCCGGAAGCGGGCCGGATGCCGGCCCTTCCTGGACCGCGCGGGTCGCGGCGGCCTTACGGGTGGCCGGAGCGTCGTACTTCCCGGAGAGCGGTTTCGTCCCGGCCGGCATCCGAGCCAGCAGCAGCCCGGCACCGAAGGCCGCCAGGGCCCCGGCCAGCGCGAGCACGGCCGGGGCGGGTGCCGTCACCAGCTCCTGGACATCGGCCCGGCCGGGCAGTTCGGCCAGGGTGGCCGCGCGCTCCTCGGTCGCGCCGGACCCGGTGAGCAGCGCGAGCGCCGGCACCGCGGTCACCGCCGCGATCAGGGCGACCAGGACCCCCACCAACCGGCGGACCCAGCCCCGGGTCGCGAGGACGGCGGCGATCGCGGCCAGCAGAACCAGCGCCAACGGGGTGAGCGCGCCGAACCACACACCGCCGTTCAACTCGTCGGTACGGGGCTCGGTGAGGCCGTCGGCCGAAGTCACCGTCACCCACGTCAACCGGGACGACCCCCACAGCGCCGCGGCGGCGACAGCGAGCAATGCGATCGCGGCCACCGGGTACCGGTTGCGGGGAGCGGGCTCGGCGCCTGGTAGTTCCTCATCGCCCCAATCGACCGGACCCGGGCCCGCAGCGCCGGACGTCGCGCCGTTCTCGGAACCCGAACCGCGCACCGGATCGGCAGCAGCGTCGTCCGATGCCGTCATGCGCCGCCACCGGGGACGGAAGCGGCCGCTTCCCGTTCCGCATCACCGGCGCCCTCGTCGAAGGCACGCACGGTTTCGGCGGCGGCCACCGCGCGGAGCACCGCCATCGCCTTGTTACGCGATTCGGTGTCCTCGTACTCGGCTTCGGAATCGGCCACTACTCCGGCACCGGCCTGCACATAGGCGATCCCGTCCTTCAGCAGGGCGGTCCGGATTGCGATCGCGGTATCGGCGTCGCCGGCGAAATCGAGATAGCCGACCACACCGCCGTACACCCCGCGCCGGGTGGGTTCGAGTTCCTCGATCAACTGCATGGCCCGGACCTTGGGCGCACCCGAGAGGGTGCCCGCCGGGAAACAGGCGCGCACGGCGTCGAGTGCGATCTTGCCCGGGGCGAGCCGTCCGGTGACCGTGGAGACCAGGTGCATCACATGGCTGTACCGCTCGACATGCCGGTATTCGGTGACCCGCACCGTACCCGGTACACAGACCCGGCCCAGATCGTTGCGGCCCAGATCGACCAGCATCAGATGCTCGGCGTTTTCCTTCTCGTCGGCCAGCAGGCCCTTCTCGAGCAGCAGATCGTCCTCCTCGGTGGCACCGCGCCACCGGGTGCCCGCGATCGGATGGGTCGTCGCCACTCCGTCCTGAACCGCCACCAGCGCCTCCGGGCTGGACCCGACGATCGAGAACGCGGTGTTCCCCGCTCCGTCGGGAATGTGCAGCAGGAACATGTACGGGCTCGGGTTGGCCGCCCGCAACATGCGATAGAGGTCGATGGGCGCGCCACCGTAATCCATCTCGAACCGCTGCGAGAGCACCACCTGGAACGCCTCGCCCGCCTCGATCTCCGAGACCAGGCGGCGCACACCGGCGCCGAACTCGCCGGGGGTGCGGGCCCGCCGGAACTGCGGTTCGGGCTGATCGAAGACCGATACGGTCGAGGGGGCGGGCGCCGCCAGCGCGGCGGTCATCCGATCCAGCCGGGCCACCGCGTCGTCATAGGCCGCGTCGACGTTCTCGGAGGTGCCGTTCCAGTTCACCGCGTTGGCGATCAGCGTGATCGCACCCTCGTGATGGTCGAAGGCGGCCAGGTCGGTGGCCAGCAGCAGCACCATCTCCGGCAACCGCAGATCGTCGAGGGCCTGTTCGGGGAGCCGTTCCATCCGGCGGACCGCGTCGTAGCCGAGGTACCCGACCATGCCGCCGGTGAGCGGCGGCAGACCGGGCAGCCGTTCGGTGCGCAGCAGTTCCAAGGTGTCGTGCAACGCGTCGAGCGGGTCGCCGCCCGAGGGCGCGCCGGCGGGGGTGGCGCCGAGCCAGGTGGCGGCACCGTCCACCGCGGTCAGCGCGGACGGGCTGCCCGCGCCGATGAACGACCAGCGCGACCACGATCGGCCGTTCTCCGCCGATTCGAACAGGAAGGTACCCGCGCGGTCACCGGCCAGTTTGCGGTAGGCCGACAGCGGGGTCTCCGAATCCGCCAGCACCTTCCGGGTCACGGGGACGACCCGGTGTTCGGCGGCGAGTTCGAGGAACCGTTCGCGGGAAGTAGTCGCGGGAGTGGGCGCGCCGTGCATTTGCACCATCTTTCCAGCTTCGTCCCCCGCCCTCGCGACGCACCCCGCGCGACCCGCCGTCACAGGTACTGTCCGGGTATGCAGATCGGCCAGCTCGCGCCCGCGTTCGAACTCCCTGATCAGTCCGGCGCACTCCGCACCCTCGATTCCCTGGTGGCCGACGGGCCCCTCGTCCTGTTCTTCTATCCCGCCGCCAACACGCCGGTGTGCACCGCCGAGGCCTGCCATTTCCGCGACCTCACCGCGGAATTCGCGGCGCTCGGCGCCGGTTGCGCGGGAATCAGCGCCGATGCGGTGGACGTGCAGGCCGGGTTCGCGGGATCGCAGCGGCTGGAATACCCGCTGCTCTCCGACAGCGACGGCACGGTCGCCGAGCAGTACGGCGTGAAACGCGGTCTGCTGGGCAAACTCATGCCCGTGAAACGGCATACCTTCGTGATCGGCACCGACCGGCAGGTCCTCACGGTGATCAGCAGTGAACTGCGGGCGAATGTGCACGCGGACAAGGCGCTGGAGTTCCTGCGCGAACGCGCCGGCGCCTGATCCGTCGGCCGCGCCGCCGGTCCTGTGAGTGAACTCACCTTCGTTTCCGAGATGCCACACGACCGAGCGAAGTCGTGGCAAACTCTCCATAGCCGAGCGACCGCTGCCGCAATCGTCGCCGGGGTGGAGAGAAGGCGGACTAGTGACGGATTGGCTGAACCCGGTCGAAGGACGCGCCTGGCGCGCGGTGGTAGCACTGCTGAACCGCTTGCCGGGCGCCCTGGACACAGATCTGCAGCGCGAATCCGGTGTCACGCATTTCGAGTACTGGGTACTCACCCTGCTGTCGGAAGCACCGGACCGGCGACTGCAGATGAGCGAACTCGCCCAGAGAGCTAACTCATCGCTATCCAGACTTTCGCATGTGGTGTCGAAACTGGAACGGATGGGCTGGGCGACCCGCACGGCCGCCACCGGCCGGCGCGGGGTGCTGGCACTGCTCACCGACGAGGGCCACCAGAAGGTCGTGGAGGCCGCGCCCGGCTATCTGGATGTGGTTCGGCGCCTGGTCTTCGACGGATTGGACGCCGAGCAGACCGCGGCCCTGGCCGATCTCGGCGAAACGCTGACCACCCATCTGGGGGTTGTTCTCGGACGGTCCGGGCAGACCACGAACTCGGACACCCGGCCGTAGCCCGGTACCACCACTCGCCGGATGTTCCGTACCGGTTCCGGTCGTCCGCCCGGGTCCGACCCGCACGACCG
>JABFXT010000808.1 GCA_013361595.1 Nocardia sp.
GTTGAAGAGCGGCGGGACGAAGACTGCCAAGGGAAGGACCCGGCGTCCGTGGGCGGCTCGCTCGTTGAAGCGGACGGTTGAGACGACCTCGATGGTGTTGGACTACGCGATCGAGCGGAAGCTGCTTGCTCACAACGTTGCTCGGGCCATCAAGCCGAAGGCAGGGAAGGCGCGGAAGCCGAAGCCTTACACCCCCGACGAGGTGTCCCGGCTCCTCGCCAGCCTCGAAACCGATCGAGATGGGCATCTGTGGTTCCTGGCTCTGTGCGGCTTGCGTCGTGGTGAGCTCGGGGGATTGAGGTGGACCGGGGTCGACTTCGAGAGGGCGACTCTCGTGGTGGATATCGGCAGGACCTCGGCTGGGGGTAAGGCTGTGGAGGACGACCCGAAGACGGAATCGTCGGTGCGGACGTTGCCCATGGACTCGGAGATGGTCGAGGTGCTCCGGCGGGCTCGTCGACGGCAAGCGGCGGACAAGCTCCAGCTGGGGGAGGCGTACCAAGACGGGGGCTATGTCGCCTGCAACGAGGACGGCACCCCGTATCACCCGGACACGCTCACGCATCGCTGGGCGAAGGCGGTCAAGAAGGCGGGTGTCCGGCATATCCGGTTGCATGATGCCCGTCACACCTGCGGGACGACGATGCACCTTCGGAAGGTCCCGATGGCCGTGATCGCGGCATGGCTGGGGCACGCCGACGCGAGTGTGACAGCGAGGATCTACACCCATTCCCAGGACGAGGCGCTGCGGGCGGCTGCGAAGACTTTGGGTGAGGTTGTGACAACTCGTGACACTCAGGCTGGCTGAGGTAGAGATGGAGAAAGGCCCCCGACCAGAACCCAGCTGGTCGGGGGCCTTCCTCGTGCGTGCCCTCGGCAGGAATCGAACCTGCGGCCTTCTGCTCCGGAGGCAGACGCTCTATCCCCTGAGCTACGAGGGCGGGGATCCACCCGATTCGACCGTCGGCCGGTCGGTCGGGCGGACCACAGCGTATCGCATCACCGCCGGTGCGGCCAAAACGAGTGGTGGCGGGTCAGTTCAGGGGGAGTGGTTGCCCGCCGCGGGCGGTGAGCATATCGGTGATCAACCGGGCTTCACCCTGTTGCGCGGCCAGCATCTGCCCGGCCAGGATGCCGATCTCACCGGTTTCGGCGTGTTCGGCGCCGTATTCGAGCATCGGCACCCCACCTTCGTGGTGGCGCAGCATCAGCTGGAGGAACAGCACGTCGAGTTCGGCGCCCTTCGCGGTCCGCAACCGCTGGATATCCTCGGTGCTCGCCATACCCGGCATGGCGGCCATCGCCCCCGTGGCCTGCATACCGGAGCCGTGCTCGTGGTGGCCGCCGTGCGCGTCCGCGCTCTGCTCGTCGTGCATCCAACCCATATAGCCGTCGCTGCCACGAGCGGGTGCGCCCCACATCTGCAACCAGCCCTGCATCCGGCCGATCTGGCTCTGCTGGGTGGTCAGGATGTCGTAGGCCAGCCGCTGGACCGCCGGATCGGTGGAACCGAGCAGCGCGATCCCGGACATCTCGACGGCCTGGGTGTGATGCGCCGACATGTCCTGCGCGAATCCGATATCGACCGGACCGGGTGCGCTGCCACCGGAATCGTCCGGTGACAGCAGCACACCCGCGCCGAATCCGATCACCAGCAGTGCGATCGCGGCGATGACCAGCAATGGAGTGCGCTGGCCGCGCAGCTGGGCGCGTAGACCGGATTCGGGTCGGGGCTCGGCCGCGGCGGTATCCGGGTCGGTCATTACTGCCCGGCTCCGGGCGCCGGCTGCTCGGGAACCGCCCCGGGCGCCTGCTGGTCGGGCAGTGTGCCGGGCATTCCCGGAATCGCCGGGATACCGCCGGGCAGACCGCCCGGAAGGCCACCGGGCAGACCGCCGCCGGGGGCACCCATACCGCCCAGCTCACCCTGGTCGGGCTGCAGGCCGGAGCCGTCCATCGGCACGGCGTCGGGTCCCGGTTCGCTCGGGTCGTAGGGGGGCGGGTTCTGGGTGTCGAACGCGACCGTCGCGCAGTCGGCGCCGACCTCGGGGTAGGCGAAGTTGTTCAGGCGCAACGCGGTGATGAACTGGCCGACCCGCTCGTCGTCGGCGCTGTTCACGGTGAGCTGATGTCCCCAGGACTGCAGGGAGACGGGGGCCTCCTGTCCGGGATGGGGCGACATCAGCATGTACTGCTCACCCTCGACCTTCTTCTTCAGCGTGTCGATCCCCGACTGGTCGATCTTGTCCGGGTTGTAGGTGATCCACACCGCGCCGTGTTCCAGCGAGTGCACCGCGTTCTCGTCGCGCAGCGCCTTGTCGTAGACGGTGCCCATGCAGTTGGCCCAGGAGGCGTCGTGCGGGCCGCCGAACGGTGGCGTCTGGTCGTAGGCCACCCGCTGGGTCGCGTCGAGGTGCAGACCCGCCGGATATTCCTTCTTGACCACACCCTCGATCTGGTCGGAAGGGTCCTGCTTCTGCTCCGAGGGGGTGAACTTCTCCAGCGCCGCCTTCTCCTGATACTTGGGCACCAGGTTCACCGCCAGCGCCGCGACCAACCCGACGAGTAGCACCACCGCGCCGATGGTCAGCCAGGGGATTCGCTGCGCGATCGGGGGTTTGCCCTTGTTCTTGTTACTGCTCGTGCGGGCGCCCGCGACTTTGCCAGCCGCCTTCACGGCCTTCGCCGATTTGGCGCTCGTCCTGTTCGGCATACCGGTTCCAGTTCTTTCCACGTCGATGAACAGTGCCGAGCTGCGGTGCCCACTCGCGGCGCGCACCCACTCGGACCATAGGATAGAGACTCGTGACTCCAGCCGACCTTGCAGATCTCCTTCACGCCACCGCGGCGAAGGTCCTCGCCGAACGGGGACTCGACGCCTCGGTGCTGCCCGACTCGGTCGATGTGGAGCGTCCGCGGAACCCGGAGCACGGTGACTACAGCACCAATGTAGCGATGAAGGTCGCGAAGAAGGCGGGCACCGCCCCGCGGGAGCTGGCCGGCTGGCTCGCCGAGGCGTTGAGCAGTACCGATGCCGTGGCGTCCGCGGAGGTCGCCGGGCCGGGGTTCCTGAACATCCGGGTGGCCGCCTCGGCGCAGGGTGCGGTACTCGATCAGGTCCACGCGGCCGGGGCCGGGTATGGCACCGCCGAACTGCTCGCCGGGACCAAGATCAATCTGGAGTTCGTCTCGGCCAACCCGACCGGCCCGGTGCACCTGGGCGGTACCCGGTGGGCGGCGGTCGGTGACGCGTTGGGCCGGATCCTCGCCGCCCAGGGCGCCGAGGTCACCCGGGAGTACTACTTCAACGATCACGGCGGGCAGATCACCCGGTTCGCCGAATCGCTGGTCGCCGCGGCCACCGGTGCGCCGACCCCGGAGAACGGGTACGCGGGCGCCTATATCGGCGAGATCGCCGACCGGATCGTCGCCGCCCATCCCGGCGCTGTCGACCTCGAACCCGGGCAGCGGCTGGAACTGTTCCGCGCCGAGGGCGTCGAGTTGATGTTCGCGCACATCAAGGAGTCCCTGCACGAATTCGGCACCGATTTCGACGTGTATTTCAACGAGAGTTCGCTGTTCGCCTCGGGCGCGGTGGAACGCGCGGTGGAAACACTGAAGAATTCCGGCGACCTGTATTCCAAGGACGGCGCCTGGTGGATCGCGAGCTCCGAATACGGTGACGATCAGGACCGCGTGGTCATCAAGAGCGACGGCAATGCCGCCTATATCGCCGGCGATATCGCCTACCTGCAGGACAAGCGGTCGCGCGGATTCGATCTGTGCATCTATATGCTCGGCGCCGACCATCACGGCTACATCGGCCGGTTGAAAGCCGCGGCCGCCGCGTTCGGTGACGATCCCGACAGCGTCGAGGTACTCATCGGGCAGATGGTGAACCTGCTGCGCGACGGCGTTGCGGTCCGGATGAGCAAACGGGCCGGCACCGTGGTCACCCTCGACGATCTGGTCGAGGCGATCGGGGTGGATGCCGCCCGGTACTCGCTGGTGCGCAGCTCGGTGAACTCGAGTATCGATATCGACCTGGACCTGTGGGCCAAACAGGACAGCGTGAACCCGGTGTACTACGTCCAGTACGCCCACGCCCGCGCGGCGTCCATCGCGCGCAATGCCGCGGAATTCGAATACGACACGGTGACACCGGATTTCGCGCTGCTCGACTCGGAATTCGAGGGCGCCCTCATTCGCACCATCGGTGAGTTCCCCCGGGTGGTGGCGAGTGCGGCGACGCTGCGCGAACCGCATCGCATCGCCCGGTACCTGGAGGAACTGGCCGGTGCCTACCACCCGTTCCAGACCAACAAGGCCCTGCGGGTGCTGCCGCTGGGCGACGAACCCGTCTCGCCGGTCAACGCCGCCCGCCTGGTGCTGGTGAACGCCACCCGTCAGGTGCTGGCCAACGGCCTGGCCCTGCTCGGTGTCACCGCCCCGGAGCGGATGTGACCGAGCTTCTGTCAACGTATCGACCGACTGTTCCGGCAGTGGACGAGGAAGGAAGACCGATGAGTGTCCATCCCGCCGGGCCCCGGCACGCCGAGATACCGCATGCGCCGAACCTGCCGGAACGCCCGGCCGACCCGCGGCAGCTGATCGACCTGCCCGCGCAGGTGTGGCCGCGCAACGCCACCCGCGACGCCGACGATGTGGTCCGGCTCGCCGGGGTGCCGGTCACCGAACTCGCCGAGCGGTTCGGTACGCCGCTGTTCGTGGTGGACGAGGACGATTTCCGGTCCCGCTGCCGCGATATGGTGCGCGCGTTCGGAGCGGATTCGCGAGTCCACTACGCCTCCAAGGCTTTCCTCTGCGGTGAGATCGCCCGCTGGATCCGCGACGAAGGCCTCTCGCTGGACGTGTGCTCCGGCGGCGAGCTGGCGGTGGCGCTGCACGCGGGCTTCCCGGCCGACCGCATCGCGCTGCACGGCAACAACAAATCGGTGGCCGAACTGGAAGCCGCGGTCGCGGCCGGCGTCGGGCATGTGGTGGTCGATTCGCTGATCGAGATCGAACGGCTGGAAGCCGTCGCCGGCGCGGCCGGTGTGGTGCAGGACGTCCTGGTCCGCGTCACCGTGGGGGTGGAGGCGCACACCCACGAATACATCTCCACCGCGCACGAGGACCAGAAATTCGGTTTCTCCATTTCCGGCGGCGATGCCATGGAGGCGCTGGCCCGGGTATTCGAAGCCGA
>JABFXT010000239.1 GCA_013361595.1 Nocardia sp.
AATCCGCGCACGGCCGGATCATGTCTGCGCAGAGCGTCGGTCACCGCGGTGCCGACTCGAAGAGCTGCTCGTCCAGACCGGCCGGCCGCACGGTCTCCGGGCAGGAAGACGAATAGTAGTTCATAGTCACGACCGCTCGCAGACCGTCGGAAGATCTCAAAGGTTGAACATAATGCGGATGCGCCCGGGCATCGAAAATGATCAGATGCCCGCGCCGCGGATACAGCACGGTGCAGTCGGCATCCACTTCGTCGATATCGCGGGCGGTACTCGACCGCGCGATCACGAGTGCGCCGCCGGTGCTCTCGTCGCAATCGGTCAGGTAGAGCAGACCCTGGGCAGGATTACTGTCGACATGGCAGGGATAACGTGCACTGTCGTAGCGCTGCAGGTTGAGACTCAAGGCGCGATTGCGGGTGCTGGTGGGCTGCAAGGGCTCTCCGGTATAGCGTTCCGCCAGGGCCCGGAAGGAGCCGAGGTAAAGCTCGTACAGCCACCTCGCCGATTCGCAGAGCACTTCTCCGGTCACCGACTCGATCGCGATCTCGGTGCCGGCCGCCTCTCGTGCCGAACTCATCGTCGGCCGGAAGATATGCCGAACCGACTGTTGTGCGGCCAAGTCCAGCAGGTCGGTATCCCAGCCCCGCGGCAATGCCCGATTGAGGTCGTAGGTGTGCCAATGGAAGGGCTGCTGGGACATATCCAAGCTTGTTTCGCGCGTACTGTTCTCCGCCACGGTCGAGCTATCGGTCATGATTGCGAGGTCACCTCGGAACGGGTTCGATAACCGGACTGGTGGCCGCCGAAAGAACGGTACATCGCGGTGCTCTCCTGCCACAGGCGCGGAAACAGCGGTCGGACCGCGAGGCGCTCGAGATCGTCGAGTGGCCTGCCGCGCATACTCGTTGGCCGGCCGTTTGCGGCCCCTGCATCGTCGTCGACTCCGGGGTGACCGCCGAGTAGTTGCCAGACCATGTTGAGATGGACCTGCTTCCATTCGATCATCACCGAATCGAACCGGTGCAGTTCCATCACGAACTCCGAGAGCAGCGAGATATCGATGTCCCCGGAGTAATCGGGCCTGGTGGCGGGCATCAATTCGGCGAGCGTGAGACTACGGTCGGCCAGTGTTGTCTCGAAAGTATCCCAGATCACGTGCGCTGCCTTCCGAATCGCACGCGGACCGGGCGAATCCAGTCCTGACGAACCTTCCGGGAAATCGGCCCGCATCTGCAGAAAGCTGGCCTGCGGCAGAGAGTCGATCAGCAGCCGGATACTGTTGACCGGCCAGGCGGAGAGCATCTTCGCGCGTTTGACCAGGCGTAATGCTGATACCACCTCGTCCCGCTCGAGTGCTGCCGTGATATCGCACATGGTGTGATGTATTGCTACCCAAGAGTATTCGGTGACCAGATGCGCGATCTGGAAAAGTCGATGGTCCGGATGTGCCAGATCTTCGGTGGGAACCAACGCCGACAATGCGGCGGTCAGTCGCAATTCGGATTCGTAACCACTGCCCCTGTCGTAGACATACTGGAGCTTGGGATTCGACTGCAAGGGGTTCATGATTTTCACGATGAAATAGGCCTCCATACCAACCTGACCGGCTATCGCGGGCGAATCGTGCGTCGTAGTGAGCTGTGCGATAGCGGCTTCGCTAGTTTGCTCGGTTGCTGTTCATTTGTCCAGGTATCCGGCCATGGAAATGTAGGGACCGGACGTGACCGCTGCGCGGCGCCGCGTGATGTCGGCACGCTCTGTGCTGACGGAGACGGCGACCCCGGCCGGTAACGGCCGTATCCGAAACTCTAGGTGCCACCGGGAAACCGGAGTTAACGATGGGCCCGGAGCAGGGGCCGGCTACAGACCAGGGAGACCCGAGGTGATCTGCGACGGCATCGCCAGCTGCGGAACGGGTCGCTTCGCTCGAGCGCTCCGAGGACTGCTCGTGATCTGCTCGACGATATCGCTGTGGCAGAGGCGGTCTCACTGTTCGAGATGGTGGTCGGGCGTAGCGGATCAAGCAGGCGGTTCCCAGGCCAGCACCGACCCGAGTGCCCGCAGACCGGCGGCATCCGGGGCCAGGCGCAGCACAGTGTTCCGCACCGGCGCCACCGCGGGCCATGAGAGTTGCAGTGCGGTACCGATCCGGTGGGCCAGTCGCGCGAGTGGTTGGACACGGGCGCGGCGTATGAGGTCGTATTCGACAAGGGCGGTGGGTACATCCGGAAGCCGGTCGAGGTGGGTCGCGAGAGTAATCGCGTCCTCAACGGCCAGATTCGCGCCCTGTCCGAGATCCGGAGCCATGGCGTGTGCCGCGTCGCCCAGCAGCGCGGCGCGCTGACGGACGAAGGTGGGCAGCGGCGGCAGTTCGTAGATGTCATGCCGCAATATCGCCGTCGGATCGGTCGCGTCCAGCAGAACCGGGATGGGTTCGTGCCAGGTTCCGAAGCGACCACGGATCTCAGCGAGCTCCGCGCCCGGGTAACGCTGTCCTGCCGGGAGATTAGCGGTTGCGAACATGTACACCCGGCCGTCGCGCAACGGCGCGATACCCACACGCTGCCCACGACCCAGGGTCTCTCCGCCGGAGCGCACCGGCCGCGGCGGCGTGACAACGGTCCGCCACACGGTGTAGCCGGCGTAGACCGGTGGCCGGGCCCGCGGCCACAAGGTGCCCCGGATCGTGCTGTTGATACCGTCGGCGCCGAGCACCAGGTCGGCCTCGGTGACACCGCGACCGTGCCGGACCCGGACGCCGTGACCGGTGAACTCCGCGGACTCGACCGTGCACCCGAACCGCGGACCCTGCGTGAGCGCGGCATGCAGGATCTCCGCGAGCCGGGTCCGGTGGATCACCACCAGATCGCCGTAGCGGTCCCGCAGTCCGGCGATATCGGTGCGTGCCAGCCAGCGCCCGGCGGGATCGCGAATTCCACCTTCGGTCGCCGCGAGCGACTGCTTCCGGACCTCGGCGCCGAGGCCGATCACGTCGAGTCCACGTAGGCCGTTGGGCCACAGGACCAGTCCCGACCCGGCCGGTTCCGCCGCGCTCGCTCGCTCCAGGATCTCGACCCGCCAACCCCGCCGTTGTAGCGCGATGGCGGCAGTGAGTCCGGCGATCCCAGCACCCACGACCACCGCGCGGCGCTCCGCAGCGGTCGGGTTCGCGATCATCGTCACCTCCGGTAGCGGCCTCGCTGTCCGCAACGATTGTCGTCGCCCGCTGCGCGGACCGGGGCACCGGGTCCCTGGCTGTCCACACATCCGGCGGCGGACTGTATCCGGACGCGCGCAACTCCGATGCTCGGTACGCGCGCCGTCGACGTGATCCCGGACCGCGTCCACCTGGCCGAGTGCAGACGAGCCGGATCAGCGGGTCCGGTCAGCGGCCGCCGCCGGAGGCGGGCGGCGTCGGGGTGGAGGAAGGCGCGGGAACGGTGGTGGTATCCCGAGTGCGCGGAGGAGCCGGTACCGATGATGTGGCCGGAATCGAGGTGGGAACCGAAGTCGGTGAGGCAGCCGAACCCGGGGAGTAGGAGGCGATTGGTTCGGAGGAGGAGATATGGGTCGAAGGTGTGGCGATGGGACTGCCCCGGCCATCGGGTTCCGTGGGCGCGCTGCCCGTCGGGGAGGCGGTTCCGTCTCCGGTCCCGGTGGTCTCCGGTGGGGTCGCCGTGGTCGTCTCCCCGGGCGGGGTGGCGGTCGGCGTCGTCGTCCCGGGGCTGGTTGTGGTGGTCGGTGTGGTGGACGTCGCGGCCACGCTCGTGGTCGGCAGGGGCGGTGCCGGCCGGGTCTCGTCCACCGGGTCGCTCGTGGGCGGGACGGACATGTCCGCCGGGTCTCCTTCGCCGGGTGCCACCGTGGGCGGGACGGGCATGTCCGCCGGGTCTCCTTCGTCGGGTGCCACCGTGGGCGCCTGCGAAACCGTCGTCACCGGATGGGTGGCGATGGGTGCGGGTTGTCCGGCGGGAAGGCGTGGTTGCGGAGGTAGGGCGGTGTCCGCGGCCGGTGCGGCCGAGACGGCGGTCGGCGGGGTTATGGTTTCCGGTGCATCGGTGACCACCGAGGCCCCCTCCCGAGACAAAGCGAGTACCGAAACGCTCACCGCGGCCACCGCCAGTGCTGCGGCGACGGCCGCGATCCTGCCGCGGAAGACGGCTCGCGGAGTCGGCGTGGGAACGGCAGGCGGCCCGGCCGCGGGCCGACCGTCGAGCCTGGGCGTGCCCGGGGGCAGCAGGTCGCCCGGTGTGAAGTCGCGCGGCCGCAGGCCGACCGTGGCGACGTCGTCCGGCTCGGTGCCGAGCGTCGGAATGTCATCCGGCGCGCCGGTCGGTTCGACGTCTGTCGCCAGGGGTGTCCCGGGCGATACCGCGTCCGGTCGAAGCGCCTGCTGGGCGGCCGACGCGAGCTCCCCGGCAGATTCGTAGCGATTGTCGAGATCCTTCGCCATACCTTTCGCGATCACCGCGTCGAACGCGCGCGGCACACCGACCGCCGAGGGGAGCGGCGGTCGATCGGTGAGATGCGCCGCGATCTGCCGTTCCACGCTGTCCCCGAGATACGGTTTCGTCCCGGCCAGGCATTCGTAGAGCACACAGGCCAGGGAGTACACATCCGAGCGTGCGTCGATCCGGTCCAGGGTGAGGCGTTCCGGGGCCATATAGGCCAGCGTGCCGATCATCGTCCCGGCGCGGGTGAGGGTGGTGTCCTGGCCACTGCGGGCGATCCCGAAATCGATGAGGTAGGCGAAACCGTCCGGGGTGACCAGGATGTTCGACGGCTTCACGTCGCGGTGCACCACGCCGCCGGCGTGCGCGGCGTCGAGGGCCGCCGCGATCTGGGTGATCACAGCGACGGCTTCGGCGGCGTCCAGCGGACCGTTGTTCGCGAGCAGTGTCGCCAGGTTGGGCGCCTCCACCAGGCGCATGTCCAGGAACAGGCGGCCGTCGATCTCACCGAAATCGTGGATCGGCACGATATGCGGTTCGTACAACCGTGCCACCAGTTGGGCTTCCCGCTGGAACCGTCGGCGATAGGTCGTGTCCTGCGCGAACTCCTTCGACAACACCTTCAGCGCCACCATGCGCTCGGTACCGGTGTCGTAGGCGCGATGTACTTCCCCCATGGCGCCCGCCCCCAGTGGATCGAGCAGTCGGTAGCGACCGAACTCTGTACCTTCCACACCTTCCACGAGCAACGGATACCACATCCGGTGCCCGATCACAGCACCCCATTACCTCGGATGAGGGTGGAATCACCCAGCGAGGAGAGGTTTTCGATCACCCACCGGATTCGTCGTGCCCCATGGATTCGGGGCGCAGCGGTTCGACAGGAGGATCGGCGAACACCGTGGCCGCGGTATCGGCCAGCCGGGCGGCCGCGCTCGCGGCCACCCGGAGCGCGAACCGGCCGGTCTCGGGATCGAGGGCGATCAGGCCGTATTCGTGATCGACCTCGGCTTCGCCCAGACCGAGCTCCCGCAGCGCGTCGGCCAGTACCGATCCCGGGGGAAGGGTGACCGTCAGCAGTGGCATCTCGCCAGGTTACGCCCGGGCCGCGACCTTCTGCAGCTCCGCGAGCAGCGCGCGGGGTTCGGCGATCCCGTACCCGTAGTCGTAGTCGAACCCGGCGGCGGCTCCGTCGGCCGCGGTGGTGCGCAACAGTTCCCGCAATCGCGCAGGGGGCACCTCGGTCGCCGACCACCGGGTCCGGAAGGCGGCGACGACTCCGGCCAGGACCGGGCACGCGGTCGAGGTACCGGTATCCGGCGCGTCCGCGCCGAAGGCCGTGGACCCGAGGAAATGGGAGTACGCGCAGAGATCGGGTTTGCGGTCGGACAGCCGGCCGGGACCCTGCGACGAATATCCGATTCGCTGCCTGCCGGTGTCGACGCCACCGACCGAGAGGACACCCGGATGCGAATTGGCGCCGGTGATCGGCCGGTCGGGGTACGCGCAGCGGCCGTCGGGGCAGTCGCGACCGCAGTTTCCGGCGGCGAAGAGGATATCGGCGCCCGCCGCGTCGAGGGAGGCGACGATGACGTTGAACGGGTGATCGGGGTTGTCGGAATAGTTGCCCGGGTCGCCGACCGGGAAATCCCACTGTGGTGCGAACGACCCCCAGCTGTTGCTGACCACCAGGGCGCGCCGGTCCGCGGGCTGTGCGGTGAGGACAGTGCGCAGGTGGGCGAACGCGGCCAGCGCGTCGGAGAGCAGACCGTCCATCCGGCTTCCACCGGACCGGGTGCTCTGCAGCAGCGGTATATCGAGGAAGGTGGCCCGCGGCGCGGCGATCAGCGCGTCGAAGGCGCACATGGTGCCGTGATCCACCGGGAAGCGGCCGGCCTCGCCGGTGACTCCCGCGGGGTTCCAGCTGCGGGCGGGGTCGATCGCGATGGTGGTACCGCTGACCCGCTGCACCGCCGCCGCGTTGATCCCGGTGTCCAGGACCGCCACGGCCACGCCCTCGCCGGTGAGGCCGGCGGCGGTGAGCTCGTCGCGGCCCAGCAGCCCGGCGACATCTTTCCAGGTACCGACGGGTCCGGTATCGCCGCAGGTGAGCACCGGTTCGATCACCGGGTCCGCGTAGACACCGGTAACTCCCGGCGCCCGCGCCACCGCGGTACGTGCCGCCGGATCGCCGTCGGGGATCTCGCCGCGCACCAGATACGAGCCGCCGTCCCCGCGTGCGGTGTCGGATGTCGCCGGAGCCCCGGCCGGGATCGCCACCGGTCCGTAACCGGGGTCGATACCGAATCCGGGAATTTCGCCGGCAATGGCGCTCGCGGAGATACCGGCCGCGGAATCGGCTGCGGCGGAGACCTGTTCGGCTGAGGGGCGGAGCTCGATCACGACTCGCATGCCGGCCATATTGCCCCCGCGGCGCACCGACAGCAAACGGTCGGGCGCCGGCCGGACGATACTGTCGTACCCGCGCGCGGCCGCCGCAACCCGGGCAGCCGGTGGTCAGGCGCGGAAGAACCCTTGGTTGCGCCGCTGATTCAGCTCGATCAGTTCTTCCTCGGACAGCTCGTCGTCCGGGTCGGCGAAGCGCGCCGGTCGCGCCACCGCCGGAGGTGGTGCCGGGCGTGGCTTCTCGACTGCGTCACCGAGGGATTCGGCCACCTCGGCGATTCGCGGATCCGCGGTGAGCGTGTCCAGGTGGACCCGCACATTGTCCCGCGCCTGTTCGAGCGCCTCCCGGGCCAGCTGGGTGATGAGCTCGCCCAGCGCTTCGCCGTAGGGGGTGACATTCTGATCGATCCGCACGGATTCGAGAGAGCCGTCGGCTCGGACCCGGACGGATACTCCGTAGCGTCCGGCGGTGGCCATATCGGTCAGCAGGGCACGCTGGACCGCTTCCAACTGTCCGCTGAGCGGATCGATATCGCCGGGATTCGGTGGCACACGGAGCTCGCTTCCCCCACTGACACGGATTGTTGCTGTGCTAGCGTAGCAACCCGTCAGGGGAGGTCTCAGTTGTCCGATCTGTACGTCGATGTGCCTGCGACGGAGGGGATGATCGGTGCCCTCGGCCAGTCCAAGACCGTATTGGACGGGATACCGACGGAGGGTTTCGTGGCGCAGATAGAGACGGCGCTGCCCGGCTCCGGATTGGGGCATTCGGTGATGCTGGCGGGATTCCGGGCCCGTGCCGCCACCCGCGGCGCCGGCACCAGGGTCCAGGAGATCAGCGACGGGGCCAGGGCCGATATCACGGCCTTCCTACAGACCGAGGGGCAGAACGCCGCGAATGTCGCCGGCGCCGCCGAGCCGCCGCGATGAGTACACTGCCGCCCACCAAAACGCAGATCCGGCAGTGGGATACAGCTTCGCTGGGGCAACAGGGCCAGGAATGGACGCAGGCCGCGCAAACCACCCTCACCGAGCACGGCGCGGTATCGCGTCAGCTCGCGGATTCGCCGGGATTCTGGCGCGGGGACGCCGCCGACGCCATGCGGGTGAAGGGCGAGGAGACCCGAACGTCCCTCTCCTCCGTGGTGACCGCACTGGAGCAGGCGGGCACTGTCGCCACCCAGGCCGGGCCGTCCCTGCTGGCGGCCAAGGCCACCGCGGTCAACGCGATCGACACGGCCGAGAAGGAACGGTTCGTGGTCGGTGAACAGGGCGATGTGGGTTACACCAAGGAGCTGCTGGCGTGGGTGCAGGCCGAACTCGGGACCATGAGCTGGCAGATCGCGCATTCGGTGCTCTACAAGCAGGCCCAGAAACACGAGGATGTGATCAAGCCCGCCCTGCGTGCCGCCGCGGATGCCGCGGAAACGGTCCGTAACGCCCTGGACAAGGCCTTCGAGAACGTCAAGCTGCCCCCGGGGTGGGAGCTGGAGGCGATCGTCGTCGAGAACCAGGTGCAGGCCGATCCGGGCGGCATGGTCACCTGGCCCGAGGACGGGCTGCTCGGAATGATCGCCGGCCCCCTCGGAAAGGCCAAACAGGTCACCGCGGCCGAGGCCGAGATGCTGGACGACCTCAGTATCGGGGACAAGATCCGGTTCTACCGGATCATGACCGAGGCGGAGGATACGGCGCTCGGGGTCTACGAGGGAGACCTGGAGCAGGACGATCACACGGATGCGTTCCGGCACGCCTACTGGAACGCGTTGATGACCCAGGAGTTCGGCGCGGACTGGACGACGGAGTACGCGTCCAAACACGAAGGCAGACCCGATAACGCGGCAGTTCGCGAGGCGATGGACCTGCACAACAACGAGATCGGGCGCACCATCGCGCTGCAGAACCCAGACGCCGATCCCGAAGAACTACAACAGTTGGTGAAGGACGCCGTGGCGCGCGGCGATACCGTCGTCATCAACCAGAATCATGAGCTCAGCTTTTCGGATGACGTCAAGGTCGGCGACACGGTGGATTCGGATATCTTCAACGAGAATCCACGGTTTCTTCCGGGTTCGCCGCTACCCGACGACAAACCGTCACCGAAATGAGAGAGTTCGGGCGGAGGAGCCTGGTGGAATCGACTGCTTCGTGTCGGCGGGTGCTGCGGGCACTCGTGGCCGTAGGAATATCCGCGTCGTGGGCGGTGCTCGGCACCGGGTGCGGCACCGTGTTCGCTGACACCGTTCAGGTTGTCCACGACGACACCGGGGTGGACGCCGCCTTTCAACGCGTACTGGATTCCCGGCAGCCGGTTCGACTGGGTGACGCTATGGCGGCGGCGGAGCTGCCTGTCGACTCGTGGGACCGGATGTATCGCTTCTCGTCGTCGAAGGACGGCGACGAATTGAATGCCGCGCTCGGCACGAGTGTCCGATGGGAGGGGCTGCCCGGCGGTTCGGATTCCTCCGTACAGATCTTCATGAGCGGGGACAGCGTCGTGCACGCGTTCGTCGATTCGGTTCCGTCGTTCGGGGTGCGCCGCGATCACTATGCGACGCCGGATTCGATGGTTACTCCGGTTCAGCGGGAGCGGGGGAACCCCACGGGACCGGGGACCGAGGTCTACTGGGGGCTCGATATCGACGAGGCAGGCTGATTTCCCGGGCGGCGAGTCTGCCGGCGTGCGATCGACTGCCAGGGTCGGGTCGGGACCAGTCGGCTCAGCGGGGGCGGACCGGTGCGGCGACACGGTGTTCGGCCAGCCTGCCCAGGACGGCCTGGTTGGCCTCCCAGCCGTCGGGGAATTTCACCGGAACCCCGAGATAGACCGGTTCGGCCGAGGGGTGGGCGTCGAGGAGTTCACCTATTCCGGCGCGGCCCACGACGATACAGGCATGCCGATGGCGGGACGCCAGAACGCACAACCGGCCGGCCTCGAGGTGGAACGCGCCCGCGTCGCGGCGGCCGGACAGTGGGTGCAGGATGACGGTGACGTCGTATTCGCGGCCCTGGAGCCGGTTGGCCGTATCGACGGTGACCGTTTCGGCGACTGTTCCGGCGAGTGCGTCGCGAACGGCCTGGGCCTGGTCGCGGTGTGCGGTGCCGACCGCGATCCGGGTGGCGTCGACCGGGCGGGTGCCGTGTTCGGAATACGCGACCCCGCCGCGCTCCAGTAGCCGGCAGGCCAGATCGGCGATGGCGGCCACCGCTTCGCCGTCGGTGCGCAGTGTATGCCGGGCGGGCAGTTCGTAATACGCCCAGCCGTGGGCGGCGGCTTCGTCGAGTACATCGTCCACCGGGCCGCGGATACCGCGGGTGGTGAACTCGAAGCGGCGCTGCTCGGGCCGGGTACCGGCGGCGAAGGGCGCGAACGGGTAGAACGCCGAGGAGACCACCGAGGCCGCCGAGGGCGGCAGCCGCCACGACACCGGCAGGGTGTGTACCGGAATTCCGGCATTGTGGTTGAGCATCACCGCCACCGCGCTCATGGTCGGATTCCACGACAGGCCGGCCCAGCGGTCACCGTCGACGGTGGCGAAGGGATCCAGCTGGCCGGGGTCGCCGACGAAGAGGCCGCGTTCGAAGCGGTTGGCGATGCGCAGCAACATATCCGAGCGCATCTGATAGGCCTCGTCGACGATCGCGTAGGACCAGCGGCCTTCGTCGAGGGTGGCCCATTTCGCGGCCGTACCGATGACAATCGCGCATTTCTCCAGGTCGGCGGGACGGTTGGCGACCTCGACATTATCGCGGTCGATCCGGGCGCTGCGGCGGTAGTCGCCGGCGGACAGGCGGCCGATGAGCAGCGCGGGGTCGGCGGTGGCGAGCCGGTCGATGAGGTCGTCGACCTGCTCGTTGGTCTGCGCGACGATCATCCGCTGTTCGTCGTCGGCGGCGGCCAGCTGCCGGGCCGCCCGCACGACCAGCGTGGATTTACCGGCGCCGGGCGGGGAATCCACGACCAGGGCACGATGGGCGGCATTGTCGAGATCGGCCAGAATCCGGCCGACCACCTCGTCCGCGGTGCTCACGACCATTCCTCCGCGAGTTCGGCGGCGGGTTCGGGCGGCGGCCCACCGTGGGTCCACGGGGTCTCCTCGCGGGGCGGGAGTTTTGCGGGCGGGCCGCCGAAACCGCTGGGGGAGAAGCGGGCGAAGCCGATCGCGTCCCCTTCCTCGGGCACACTGCCGACGGCGGGGTTCTTGCCCTGGCCCATACCGCTGATGAGTTCCAGCTGGATCACATCCTCGTCGACCGCGACGACCTCGGCCTTCTGCGCGGGCCGGTCGATCCGGATCAGGGTTTCGCCGATCCGCGCCCGGAACGGGTCGGCGGTGTGCACCCAGAGGTACGGTCGCGGCACTTCGCGTGATTTCGGTTTCGCACGGCGCTCCGGTTCGCAGTCGCTGACCGTCCCCTGGAACGCCTCGCCGACCAGCCGGTATTCGATGAGTACGCGGGGGTCGTCGAAGGCGCGCTGCGCCTGGAAGGTGTCCAGGGCCTGTTCCTGTTTGAGCAGCCGGCGGGTCGCCGAGACCGCCGAATCGCGACGGGCCTGCGGATATCCCTCGGGAATATCGGCCGCGAACCAGGAGAACGCGCCGCGATCATCGGTCCACCGCTTCTCCACGCTCGCGCCCTCCGGTAGATCGCGCAGCAGTTCCACGGCCCGCCACATCAGTTGCCAGGTCGGTTCCAGCTGGCCGCGCAATGCCTGTTCGAGACGTTCGGCGGCGATCACTTTCGCCCATTCGTGCTCGGCACTGTCGTACGCGGCGATCAGGGGCGCCAGTTCCTCGTTGTCGAAACCGGGATCAGTGGCCGGTCCGGCGGGTGGGAACAGGAGCGGGTCCTCGGCGCGGGCGGCGGCCTCTTGACCGGTCATACCGGCGGGCGGATCGATCCAGCCGAGCAGGGCGGCCAGGTTACCGTCCTCGAGAGCGGACTGTCCCGAGGCCCAGTGCGTGGTGAGCACCGATGTCATCGCGAGGCAGACGCTCGACCCCGGGAAATCGGACCGATCGCCGAACCAGGTGAGCCAGCGCCCCAGCAGCGGCAGTGTTTCCGGAACGGCGTTATCGCCTTCGGTGCGGTGGAACCGCACCGAGCGGCCCAGCAGCCGCAGGAATTCGGCGCCGCCGGGATTCGGTAGGAGCAACTGCGGCGCGTCCAGATAGCGCAGATAGGCCTCGCCGGTCGATTTCACCGTCAGCTCCTCGGCGTCTTCGCAGAACGACGAGACATAGGGCAGTACCCGGTCGGCGAGGTGTTCGATGAACCGCAGCCGCAGCACCCGGTCGCGTGGTTGTGCCACGATCAGCACCGTCGCATCATGGGGCGCCGATCCGAGGGCGACGGCCAGCGGCGCCGCCGCTTCACCGGCCAGCCGCAGCGGCACCAGGACCAGAGGCCGTGCGGAGAGGTGGTAGTGCCGCCGGTCGGCGATGGGTTCGGCGCGGCCGGTGCGGGCCGCGGTCACTTTCGCCAGCGCGCTGAGCACGCTCATCGGGCGACCTCCAGGCGCAGGGTCCGTGCCCGGCGCAGCATCTCCGCGATATCGGCGTGCTCGGGGCCGGGATCGAGGGTGCCCTCGGCCAGGCCCAATACGGTGTCGAGGTTGTCGATACCGCCGAGGTCGTCGCAGACCCCGCGGCCGAGAGTGTCCACCGAACCCTGGCCCCGGGCCTCGGACCGGCAGGCGAACGCCAGTTCGCAGCTGGACATACATTCCGGCGCGTACCGCGACGGTATCGCCGCGACCGTGCTCGCGAGTTCTGCGCCGGGTGTGAACGAAGCACCCGGCGGTACGAGATCGAGCAGCGCATCGATCGAGGTGAGCCGCGACAACTGCCGCCCGATCACCGCGAGTTGTTTGCGCAGATCCACCAGCGCCGCGGTCGGCCGGTTGGTGAAGTCTTTGGCGCACACCAGGATAGAGCTGTGCGCGACCAGGTCCGGCGAATGTCCGAGGTCGCGCAGCAGCTCCCGCAGGGCCAGTACGTACACCGCGGACTGCCGGGCCGCCGAGGCCACCTGGGCGGGATCGGCCTGCCCGTCGACCACGGCGAACGATTTGATCTCGACCACGTGGAAGAGCCCGCCTATCTGCAGCGCCACCACATCGGGTTCCAGATACGCGGTGGCACCGGCGATTTCGAGACGCAGCATCGGATGGTCGAACAATGTCCCCTGACCGGAGGTCAGCGCCTGCCCCAGCAATTGCCCGGTGCGTTGGTAGCGCACCGAATTACTCGCGTTGTCGCCGACCGTTTCCAGATCGTGGTAGCCGACCTCCGGGATGGTCAGCTCCAGCTCCTCACGCAACAGCCGCAGCAGTTCGGCGCAGCCGTGTGCCTTGACCATGGCCTCGAAGGTGTTGCCGCGGGTGATCGCGAAGGGCGACTGCCCGAATTTGGGCGGGAAGCCCAGTTCCTGGGCGATCACGGTCTTGTCCACGGCCGCGGCGTCCAGTAGCGCCCGGCGCGCACAGCCCGGGTTGGCGGTGAGCGCGGCGATGGTCCGGGCATTGTGCCGGGTGGCGGGCGCGTCGCCGCGCAGTTCGTCGAGCCGGGTGGTCAGGGTGTGCTCCGCGAGCGTCATCTCAGGCCTCGTTCCGTCGTCGGCCGGCCACTGCGAGCCGAACGCCGAACAATTGCGCCGCGGGATCCGCCAATTGCCGCACCGCCCGCTCCGCGGCGTCGGCCCGCTGCTGTATGTCGTTTTCTCTGTGCACCTCTAGTTCGCGTTCCGCGGCCGCCAGCACGACATCCGGGTCGATGCCCGATTCGGATGTCGCCCCGGGAATGGATACCGCCAGCTGCCACAGCACCCGTTGCCCGGCCGGAGTGCACCCGTGGTCGGTCATGTACCGGGCCAACCGGATCGCCCCGGTGAGCAGGTCCACCCGCGGACTCAACGGCCCGACCATACGCTGCGGTAGCGACCAGGTGCTCACGGCCAGCAGCCCGCGCGCCGGGGCCAGCAGATCGGTGGTCATGGCGGCGCAGACATAGTACGGCCGGGCGTACGGTGCGGCCCGGAAGGAACGTTCCTCGTCGCGGCGCAGGCTGGTGAGCCGGGCCGCGACGAGTTCTCCCGAGAAGAACGCGTCGTGCACGGCGAGTACCAGCTTCGGGGCGGCGGGTACGGAGAG
Source organism: Nocardia sp. (assembly GCA_013361595.1). Classification (GTDB taxonomy): domain Bacteria; phylum Actinomycetota; class Actinomycetes; order Mycobacteriales; family Mycobacteriaceae; genus Nocardia. The sequence continues at coordinate 14,011 of JABFXT010000239.1, forward strand.
CAGGGTGAGCGCGCGGTGCACATGCTCACGAACCGGTACCGCCGCAGCGGACTGCCGGACCGGGGCCGGTTGCGGTGGTGCGCCGAGAACCGCGGCGTCCCATTCCGTTTCGGCGGCGCGTAGTTCGGCGCGCAGCCGGCGTGCCGCGGTCCGGTCTCCGGACCCGGCGGCACGGCGCACCTGTGCGCGCAACTCGGCTATGCGCTGTTCCAGCGCCTCGGCGGTGGGCATGGGGTGAATGTAGGTGGCAATTCCAGGGAAGTCCAGTGAATGCCAGTATTTGCCGGTGTATGTCGAGCGCCGGAACGGGTTCGCGGAGAGCTCCACGCCATACTTTTGGGTATGTTAGCGTGACGAATATGACTGCGGCGGGGTCGAATTGCGCGTTGGGAATTGATCAGGAATTTGTCGATGCACTGGCCGAGCGGGCCGGCCCGGCCGAGGAAATGCGCAGACTGCCCGACGCTACGGTCGCCGATGCGGTGGCTTCGGGATTTCTCGGAGCGCTGGTGCCGAAACGGTTCGGCGGCCAGGAGGCGAAGTTCCCCGCGGTACTCGATCCCATCCGCCGGATGGCACACGGATGCGTCTCCAGCGCATGGACATTGGGCTTCTACGCGCTGCACAACTGGCTGCTCGCGCTGTTTCCCGAACCGGCCCAGGTGGAAGGGTACGGTCGCGGCCCGTTCCTGTGCCCGGCGCCGCTGGCACCGACCGGGCGGGGTGTCCCGGCCGACGGTGGGGTGCGGCTCTCGGGCCGGTGGTCGTGGGCGACCGGCGTGATGCACGGTAACTGGATCATGGTGGGCGCCCTGTGCGGGCCGACCGACGACCTCTACCTGGCGCTCGCGCTGCTCCCGGCCGAGGGCGTCCGGGTCGAGGACGTCTGGCATACCGAAGGGATGCGCGCCACCGGCTCCAACGACGTGGTGATCGAGAATCTGCTCGTCCCCGATCACCGGCTGGTCCGGGTGCTCGATATCTACAGCGGCAATACCCCAGGGGCCCGGCTGCACGATTCCACCACCTATCGGTGGCCGCTGGTGCCCGCGCTCGCACTGGCCGCGTCGATGCCGGCCCTGGGTGCCGCCGAGCGGGCCACCGCCGTCTACGCGGAGCGGCTGGCCGGCCGCATCCTCTACGAGGGCGGCACCCGGCAACGGGACAAGCCGATGGCGCAGGCCCACCTCGGGCAGGCCCGGGTCCGGTTGCGCGCACTACACGGCCTGCTCGACGATACGGTCGCCGAGATCGAGGGCCTACTGGACGCCGGAACACCCGTACCGGTACCGGTGCGGGCCGAAGCCCGCCTGGCCGCGGCGCATATCGTCGCCGAATCCCGGGCGGTCATCGGCGATCTACTGCAGGCATCCGGCGCGAGCGTCCATTTCACCGGTCATCCGATGCAGCGCCTCAAACGTGACGTCGATGTGCTGAGCGGGCATGTGGTCTTCGACTACGACACCGCTCGTGAACTCGCGGGTGCCACCGCCGTCGGTCTGCAGGTCCCGCGCACGGCCATGCTCTGACGACGGCGCCGCCCCTCCACGGGATTCTCAGGCCGGTGCCACCGGAGTCGAACGCTCACCGGTCGGCGGCGCTCCGGGTCTTTCCCCGTCGATCTCCGGTGGTGCTGGTCGCCGGACGCCGAACCAGGTCAGCAGCGGGCTCGTCATCGCGGCGGTGATCAGTGCCATCAGCACCAAGACGGAATACAGCTGGGTGTCGATGACGTCCAGTGTCAGCCCGACATCGAGGATGACGAGTTCGGCCAGGCCGCGCGTGTTCATGAGTGCTGCCAGCCCACCCGCGGTGCGCCGGTCCAGTCGGCACAGGCGGGCAGTGATATAGGTTGCACCCATTTTGCCGGCGACTGCGGCGACCAGGATCACCGCAGCTTCGACGAGTGCGGTCCGGTCCAGGGCGCTCAGATCGACCCGGAGCCCCGCGACCACGAAGAAGGCCGGAAGGAACAGACTGCTCACCAGCTGTGCGCCCGATTCGACCCGGGGCCGTTGCGAGCGCGGGAAGATCACACCGAACAGGAAGGCGCCGAAGATCAGGTGCAATCCCATCCATTCGGTGGCGGCCGCAGTGATCATGGCCCCGGAGAGCCCGATCAGGAC
>JABFXT010000070.1 GCA_013361595.1 Nocardia sp.
GAGCACCACCAGCGCGGCCGCCTTGGCCAGCACCAAGCGCCCATAGGTAGTGGTGAACAGTTCGTCCATGGGCACCCGCACCCAGGAGTTCGCCACTCCACTGATCGCCAGAACCACGAAGGACACCAGGGCCACCGTGGAGAAACGCCGGGCCGCGAGGGCCGTATGGGTTCCGTCACGCAGCGCGTGCACCAGCAGGGCGGCGAGCCCACCGACCCAGACCGCCGCGGCGATGAGATGCAGAATCAGGCTGTTGGTGGCCACATCGTGGGCGCCGCCCGATGCGGAATGCCCGGTCAGCGCGAGCGGCATCATGACCGCGAGCGAGCCCGCGAACAGCACCGGGGTCCAGCCCCAGCGCAGCGCGAGCCGGCAACCGATGGCCAGCACCAGCGCCGCGATCGCGGTGAGCCGCCAGGTGCCGGCGAGTTCGATCTCGTTCGCGACACCCCATAGATCCTGCGGCGCGAGGATCTCGGTGACCGGACGTCCGGTGCTGTCGGACACGGTCAACGGCACGAGCAGGGCGGCGGATACCGCCCACCCCACCGCCAGACCGGATGCGCGGCGTACCGCCCGGTAGCCACCCACGTCGAGGAGCCCGCCGCGCTGTGGCGGCACCAGGAAGGCCGCGAACAGCAGCGCGCCCACGGTGAACGCCGCGAACAGATCCGACAGTGCCCGGTCCGCGGGCAGCCCGTAAGTGGTCAGCGCGCCCGGGTCCGGAATGCCCAGCAGGCTCAGCGCCTGAGCGGCCGACAGGCCGACCACCAGCATCGACACCACCGCCGCGAGCGCCGCGGCCAGTACGGTCAGCACGGCCGCGACGGCCGCCGAACCGCCGGGCCGACCGGCCTCGGTGACGGGTTCGGCGGCGGGGGCCTGGGCTGACGACATAGGTTCGAGAGTAGTTCGGTGGGCCCGGTCCGGCCCGGCGGGGCTGTTTCCGGGCAGCCCAAAAGAGACGATCGAGTCGATCGCTACACTTTTCAGCTGGACAGCGCGGCCGTTGTCCGCCATGGTGGAACCACTGCCTCCGTAGCTCAGTTGGATAGAGCAAGGGCCTTCTAATCCCTAGGTCGCAGGTTCGATTCCTGCCGGGGGCGCTCCACCCACCCGACTGAGCTGTTCGGGCCAGTCGGAGTGGGTGTACCCCCTGGAACGAGCCCCAAACCCACAATCCCGGTCCGTGATCCCCCGCATACGCTCCGCTCGTACGCCGGGCCGCGAGCGGGCTTCGACCGGCCGCGCCCTCTAGGGTGTCGGGAATGGGTTTGCCTTCGCCTACCGCCGAAAGCCGCGCCGTGGTCACCGGAGCTTCGTCCGGAATCGGAACCGCACTGGCCACCGAACTGGCCCGGCGGGGCCATTCGCTGATCCTGGTCGCGCGGCGCGGTGAGGTCCTCGAGGAACTGGCCGACCGGCTGACCCGGGACCACGGCATCACCGCCGAGGTCCGCGCCGTCGATCTCGCGAACCGGGAACAGCGCGCGCCGCTCACCGAGGAGCTCGCCGGCCGCGATATCTCCGTCCTCTGCAACAACGCGGGGATCGCGACCTTCGGCCCCCTCGCCGGCCTCGATCCGGCCTACGAACGCGACCAGCTGGAACTGAACGCCGTCGCCGTGCACGATCTGACCCTGGCAGTCCTGCCCGCGATGCTGGCCCGCCGCGCCGGGGGCATCCTGGTGAGCGGATCGGCGGCCGGGAACATGCCCATCCCGAACAATGCGACCTACGCGGCGAGCAAAGCGTTCGCCAACACCTTCGCCGAATCGCTGCGGGGCGAGTTGAAGGGCTCCGGCGTGCACATCACCCTGCTCGCACCGGGACCCGTGCGCACCGAGACCCCCGACCCCGCCGACGCGTCCCTGGTCGACCGGATGGTCCCGGACTTCCTCTGGGTGTCCTCCGAATACACGGCCCGTATCTCGATCGACGCGCTGGCCCGGAACAAGATGCGGGTGGTACCCGGTTTGATCGGCAAAGGTATGAGCACCGCGGGCAACTACGGGCCGCGCGCGGTCACCGCCCCGATCGCGGGCGCCTTCTACAAGAAGCTCGGCGGCTGATCCGGCCCGCTCCGGATACCTTTCCGCACAGTGGGGGTGGCGATTGCGCCTGCCGGACAGCGCGGCTGATTAGGGTGGTGCGAGTGTCGGACAAATTAGTGGTGTGGATGGATTGCGAGATGACCGGGCTCGACCTGGCCACCGACAAACTGATCGAGGTGGCCGCCCTGGTGACGGACAGCGATCTGAATGTGCTCGGTGACGGTGTGGATATCGTGATCCACGCCGACGACGCGGCGCTCGCCGCGATGCCCGAGGTGGTCGCCGATATGCACGCCCGGTCCGGCCTGACCGAAGAAGTGCGGCAGTCCACGGTCACCCTCGCCGACGCCGAGCGGCAGGTACTCGACTATGTGAAGCAGTACGCGCCCACCGCTCGCGTGGTGCCGCTGGCCGGGAACTCCATCGCCACCGACCGCGGTTTCATCGCCCGGGACATGCCGGAGCTGGACGCGCATCTGCACTACCGGATGATCGACGTCAGCTCGATCAAGGAGCTGTGCCGCCGCTGGTATCCGCGAATCTATTTCGGCCAGCCGGAGAAGGGCCTGGCCCATCGCGCGCTCGCCGATATCAAGGAATCGATCCGGGAGCTCGAGTACTACCGGCGGACCGCGTTCGTCCCCGCACCGGGGCCGTCGACCGCGGAGATATCCGCGATCGCCGCCGAGATCGGTGCCGATTCCGGCAGTGGATCCGACCACACCGGAGACGACCGGTCGTAGGCTCGGCCGACCGGCACACCGATAACCGATTGGCTTGCGGAGGGGTGGACGCGCTACTATCTAGGCCGCCGGTGCGAATCGGTGATGGTGAGTGTAGTTCAGTTGGTAGAGCACCAGGTTGTGATCCTGGCTGTCGCGGGTTCGAGTCCCGTCACTCACCCTGAAGAGCCCGAGGACCTGCAGGTCCTCGGGCTCTTTCATTCGGAACGGTCTCAGACTTCGGGCTTTCCTTCCTCGCCACCGGGCTCATCCGCATCGGCCGCGGGTTCGCCCGTATCGACTACCGGCGCCCCGGCCTCGGCGACGGGCACGACCTCGTCCCGGGCTCCCTGATCCAATCGGAACGGTGGGTATTCGTCGCGCAAGAGCGAGGCATAGGTCTGCACGCGCAACATCCACCTGTTGATCCCCATCACGAAATCGAACAGCCCCTGTGAATAGCGGGCGGCGAAGAGCAGACCGACCAGGGCGACGAAGGTGAGGACACCGATCAGCGGGATACCCGCGGCACTGGCCGTGCTGTCCGCGTCGTCGACACCGACCAGCCACGCGGCACCGGTCATACCGCCGATGATCAGGTAGTGCGGAATCGCCAGCAGCCACCATTTCACCAGCACGAGGCCGCGATGCAGGGTCGGCGGATAGTCGACGGCCAGATCCGCCGGATAGTCGTCATCGGCCGATAACGAGAACGGCGGATATCGGTCGGTCCCCGCCGGAGACCACGCGTAGAAGCCCACGCGCCAGGTCCACCGGATGACGCCGACGCTGTAGTCGAACAGCGCGCGAGGATATCTGCCGGTGAACAGGATCGCGAAGAACGCGATCACTGTGACCACCGCATAACCGATGTGCAGGAAGAACAGAACAATGTAGTGCGGAATGGCGAGAAGCCATTTCACGATCCACATCCAGCGCGACAGCGCGGGGTCCAGATCGCCGCGGACTCGGACCGGGTATCCGGCGGGAGCAGGCATCGTGATCAACGCTCCTTCGAGGGTGCTGGTCCGGCCGACCCAACAGGCTCGGCCGCCCCTCAATTGTGAGCTATCACACATATTTTCGGGATCGTCCCGCCGTACCGACACGGCATCGAGATCAACGCCGAGCCCGCTCCCGGCCCGCGGACTAGCTGTACTGACCTGAGAGGTTGGGAACGCGGGCTGCTGGTGGGTGTCCGCCGAGTGCGGTGTGGCCGCGGTGGTGATTGTAGGTGTGTAGCCAGGTCGTGAACTCGTGGCAGCGTTCGGTGTCGCTTCGATAGGCGCGGGCGTAGCCCATTCGTCGGCGAGGGTGCGGTGGAAGCGTTCGACCTTGCCGTTGGTTTGGGGTCGGTAGGGGCGGGTCCGTTTGTGGACGACCGGGCCGAGAGCTTCGGCGAAGGTGCGGGATCTGTAGCAGGAACCGTTGTCGGTCAACACCGTGGCGATGGTGACGCCGTGGCCGGTGAACCAGGCCGCGGCGCGGGCCCAGAACGCGGCGGCGGTGTCTTTGCGTTCATCGGCGAGTAGTTCGCTGTAGGCCAGGCGGGAATGGTCGTCGAGTGCGGTGTGCAGGTAGTGGTAGCCGATCACCGGGTGGCCCGAGCGGCTGCGGGCCCGGGTGTGGTTGCGGGCGTTGCGGCTGCCGCCGGCGCGGCCGAGCACCCGCCAGCCACCACCGTCGGGGATCTTGCCGAGTTTCTTCACATCCACATGCACCAGATCACCGGGACGGGCATGTTCGTAGCGGCGGATGATCTGTCCGGTTGCCCGGTCCAGCCACGCCAGCCGGGCCAGGCGGTAGCGGACCAGGACCCGGTGCACTGTCGAGGGATGCAGACCGAGGAGATAGCCGATACGGGCCGGGCCCCAGCGGCGCAGGATCCGCACTTTGATGATGCGACGCTCGGTGCGTGTCGGTGTCCGGGCCGGGCTGTGATGCGGGCGGCTGGACCGATCGGTCATCGCCGCGGCACCGGCGAGGCGATATCGGTCGGCCCACCGTTTGGCGGTGGTCGCCGAGACCTGGAATCGTTCGGCTGCGCGACGCAGGGGCCAGCCGTCCTCGACGACACAACGAGCCAGCCGTAACCGGCCCAACTCCGACAACGGGGCATTACGGTGAACCACGAAGACCTCCGATGGATGAGTGCGTTCCTAGACAGCTCGCACTTCACTCGGAGGTCTTCGCCTTTGTCAGCTCGACACGCCGTCACCAACGTTCATGGTCAGTACACCTAGCCGGCGGAAGGGCGTCGAATATCGCCCGAATCGGGCGCCGTACCGCGCGCCGGGCGGTAATTCACCAGGTCAGGCGGTCTCGTATGCGTTACTTGGTACGACCGATCGTCGACTTCGAGGATGTGATGCGATATGTCCCCGCGCAAGTCCGTGCGTTCTGTGTTCTTCGCTGTATCCGCCGCC
>JABFXT010000578.1 GCA_013361595.1 Nocardia sp.
TCGAAGTACGCGCCGGCCGGGTCGGCGGTGAGCTGCCGGAGCGCCTCGGCGACGCCGCCGCCGAGGTCACCGAATGCGCCGGTGAGCGCGGGTGCGGCACCGCGCGCGGCATCGGCCGCCGGATCAGGGCTGCGATAGGTGAAGAACGCCGAGGACCGGCCGGGGCCCAGATTCATCACGGCCGCGGTACGCCGGGGGCCGAGGAATGTCGTGCCGACGCCTTCGGGAACGTGCGCGGGCACGGTATCGAGCGGGAAAGCGCCCACCATATGGCCCAGGTCGACGAGAAATTCGGCTTCGGGACCGAAAACGAGTTCACGGACGCGGGAGTGGACGCCGTCGGCGCCGATGAGCAGGTCGGCCCGCAGTTGTGTGCCGTCGCCCAGGACGATCTCGACAGCATCGGTTTGCGGGGTCACCGACCGCACTGTCGTACCGAACCGGATATCGGCGTCACCGGCCACCGCCTCGTACAACACGGCTTCCAGATCGCCGCGGAACAGGCTCAGCGCCCGGTCTCCCACGGCGGCCTGCGCGACAGCGGCCGGCACGGTGAACTTCTCCCGGCCGTCGGCGTGCACCAGTACCGAGGTGAAGAAACCGATATCGCGCGGGGTGAGCGCGGGCAGCAGGCCGAGGCGTTCGGCGGCGTCGTATCCCGGTCCGTGCAGGTTCAGCAGATAGCCGCTGCTACGCCGCGTGGGCGACCGTTCGATCACCACGACGTCCCAGCCTGCCCGGCGCATCCGCAAGGCCGCGGCCAGCCCGGCGATTCCGGCACCCACCACCACGACCCGTTTCTTCCCGGAACCGCCGGGGTGTCGTACCCCGTTCTCGAGATCGTCCACAACCACTCCTGACGTTCGCCACCGTTCGAATATCGTCAACTAATAGTTGACGATGCCGACATCGTCAACCTAAGGTTGACGAATGGAACGTCAGGCGGCGGCCGATACCGGATCGCGCATGCTGCATGCCCTCCGCTGCGTCGGTCACGCGAGCGCAGCGCGACTGTCGATGGTGACCAGACCGCCTGCCCGTGTGTGCGGACGAGCAGTGATTGCGGCACCTGTGGTGACGACGAACGGCTACACGCCGCACATACGGCCCACGTCTTGCCGATCGAACGACGACACGAAAGACGAAGAGTCCGTACGCTCGAAGCCATGACTGCGGATCTCGGCGACCGCGTCGCCTCCGTTCGTAAGCGTCGCGGGTTGTCGCAAAGAGAGCTGGCCGAGCTGAGCGGTATTTCGCTCTCACTTGTGAAGAAGATCGAACAAGGGCAGCGTGGGACGGTCCGGCTCGAAACCCTTCGCGCGCTGGCCGTCGCACTCGGCGTCCGGACATCCACGCTGCAGGACCAAGGCGATGCCGAGTGGGCGTCGGCGGAGACCGTCGATCTCTGGGGACCGGTACGTCGCGCACTGGCGGCACGGGGCGACGATCTGGAGGAACGTCCCACGATCGAAGGGGTGCGGGCGAGTTATCAGAGTCTGCTGCCGGCTCTCGGTAGGCACCTGTACAGCGAGGTGGCCGCCGGCCTCCCCGCACTATTGCGCGATGCCTGCGCACTCGACGAGAGCGAGGGCCGCGCTCTCAGATCCCGCATTCTGGGCATGACCGGTTGGCTACTCGTTCAGAATCGCCAGTTCGACAGCGCCGCCGATGCGTTGGCGCGGGCAATCGACGAGGCACCCGACCGCGGAACCGCTGCCGCGCCCGTGAATGCCCTGGTGTGGAGTCATCTGCGCCAAGGCCAGCTCCGCGCGGCTGCCGACCTCGCGCAACAGTGGGCCGACGATATCGAGCCACGTTTCTCCCGGGCGACACCTGTGCAGCTGGCCCTATGGGGTCGGTTGTGGTTGTACGTCGCGAACGTAGGAGTACGCGACAACAGTCCCGGAATCACCGAGGACGCACTCTCGCTGGCAAGATCCGCAGCCGATCGAATCGGCCGGGAGATGTCCTACGACCCGGCGCCGCACCGGCCGTACGGACCGGTCACCGTCGCCCAGATAGCGGGCGAATGCGCCGTCATCACCGGTAGACCGGACCGAGTGCTCGCGATAGCGGATTCCATACCGGCAGCCGCCGTGCCGTCGCAGACCGCCGCACCACGGCTGCGCCACCGGCTGGATGTGGCCAATGCCCATGTCGCGCTTCGCAACTACAGCGAGGCCGTGGCCACACTCCAGGATATCCGCGCTCTCGCCCCGGAATGGTTGCCCCAGCAGCGCTACGCTCGCGATATTCTCGGCTCGATCGTGCGACATCGCCGGACGCTCACGCCCGAAATGCGTGAACTCGCCGACGCGGTCCGCCTGGAATACTGATCCGCACCCGAGCATTCGCTTGTGCTCCTTCGATCAGAACTTGACCGGAATGGACACAGACACAGCAATTTTTAGCTGACAGTCTCGCTTCCGGCCCCGGCGTCGGGTCGATCGGCTTCCGTTCGGTGTCGAGAATTCTCGCTCCTCGGACCTCCCCGGCGCCGGGTGCCTGCCAACACCACTCATCCGGGGAGAGATATGCACGAGCGCAGCCCTGCCGGCCGTCCGCCTTCGAATCCGGCCATGGCCGAAACCATCCGACTTCTGCACGACGACTACCGCACGGACACCGAGACCCTCCGTCGGGTCGCTACGGCGATCCGGGCGCTACCCGGCCGGACCCGGCAGCCCACAGCGGACGATATCGCCCGGCTACGCGGCGAATTCGATCGAGTGATCGCGCGGTTGCGGGCGGCCGATCATCTGGAACTCGACCGTGGCCGGTGACAGCAGGCGCGCGCTCGTCCTGCGGCGGGTCGATGCCGACCCCGGGGATATCGAGCGGCTGGTGCGGCGGTACCACCTCGATGTGGTCTTCACAGCGGTGGTCGATACGACGTCGAAGCTCGCGGTGATCATCGCTGTACAGCATCTGCTCGAGCACGATGCCGAGGTGGTCGTCGTCCCGCATCTCACGGTGGAGGGGCGGACGGGTGCGCATTGGCGCGCGGTCACCGTACTGGCGGACCTGGTCACTGCCGGGACCGTGGTCGAACGAGGCACGTTCGATCGGCCGACGCGGTGAACCGGTCCGATCTTCGGCGAGCCGTCAGCGCGGCGTGAGCCGGACCACCGGGTATTCGCAGTCGGATTTGCGCTGGTACTTGTCGTAGCGGGGCTGTGTGGCCGTGATGTGCTGCCAGGCCCGGGCGCGCGCGTCGCCGTCGAGACGCTGAGGCGTCACCGGTACGGCGGCGTGCCCGTGCAGTTCCACCGCGACACCGTCCGGATGAGCGGTCAGGTTGCTGTACCAGTCCGGGTTGCGGTCACCGCCGCCGGAGGCGACCAGCAGCCAGGTGTCCTCGCCGTCGGCGAACCAGGTGATCGGGGTTTCGCGGGGTTGTCCGGTGCGGCGGCCGGTGGTGTGCAGGATCAGCATGTCCATGCCGAGGTATCTGCCGCCTTTGCGGCGGATCCGGGCGGTCGTACGGGTGTTCATCTTGCGCTGGAACCACAGCGACAGCCTCCGCAGCGGACCGTTCGCGGCGGTGCCGGGACTGCCCTGCTCCTGATTCGGTGCCATCTGCCTGCCTCCAGTCGGTCGTCCGGATCGCGATGCCATCGGTACGCCGCAACGGATCGCGCGGCCGGTGTAGAGGCTAGCGCGGGTTTCCGCGGCCGGCGTCCAGCGCCGCCCGGCCGCGATGGACACGTCTGGAATGCGGCGACGGAGAGACCACGGCCGGCCTCAGTCCAGGGAAGTCGCCAATCGCGCGTGCAGGTCCAGCAGGTCCGGGATCTGGCCGGCGGGACGACGGCCCATCCCGCATTCGGTGGCGATCCCGAACTCGGGCACGAACGCCGACGCGGCCTTGATCCGGCGACGAGCACCCTCGAAACCGTCGGAGGCGTGCACCAGCCCCAGGTAGAGCGTGGTCTCCGGTTCGGTGGCGAGGCCCGCCAGCGGCGCGAAATATCCGGGGTCGGCGCGCTCCTTGGGCACGGGAAGATGGACCCAGTTCAGCGGGCGGGACAGCGCGACCGCCACCCCGGAGGCCACATCGACCAGTTTCGAGGTATCGGCGGGCTCGACGAAATGCCGATGGCCGAAATCGCCGTAGCACAGGTGATAACCGAGCTCCACGCCCGCGGGAACCGCGTCGCCGAGCCGGGACAGTCGCTCGATGACCCCACCGAGCCGGGCCGGGTAGTCCCCGCCGAACCAGCACGGGAAAACGCCCTCGAACAGCGCGAATTCGACCGCCGCGTCCCATTGGATCGCCAGATCCTCATGGGGAATCGCCGAGGTGATCTGATCCAGTTCGGCCAGAATCGCGGCCTCGTAGCGGGTTTCCAGTTCCGCCTGCGGGCCGGCGACGAACGCGCCGACCACCGCGATCGGAGTCGGCAGACTCACCTGGAACCGGACACCGGGCCGGATCAATCCCTGATCACGGAGTTGTTCGAATACCCGCCATGATTCGCGTGCCGCCTGCGCGTACCCCAGCGCGCCGAAATCGATACTCGCCGGATCGACGCCGGGAGCCGGCTGCACCCGTTCACTCGGCCCGTACTCCGGGCTCGGTGGCGGCACGGTGACCAGCGCGGGGTGCGCCTGCAATCTGGGCAGCTGCCACACCACCCAGTTGTCGCGCACGCCGGTCTCGCCGTCCGGAAGCCGGGATATATGCCCACCCAGCCGGGTGGCAACCTGCGCGAAAACCGCCGCGGCGTCGGAGAGCGGCACGCTGCCGCACAAGTGGACACCACGACCGACCATGACACATACCTCCACGTACTCTTCGGATCCCGCCGCAAGAGTGTATGAGCGCGGGCGCCGTTGCGCGCGCGGAGCACTCGGCTACCGGCCCTGATACCCGCGCGACCCGGCGAACCAGACAGGCCCGCGGACCGTGTCGTAGTGTTCGGGAAAATCCCCCGGGAACGGAGAACGTTTTGACTCAGCCACCGGCAGGCCCGACCGGGCCGCAGCCGTCCGACGGCACCCAGTCCGGCCGACCGGCCCCGGACGGGCATCCGCAGCCACCCCGCAAACGGCGCACCGGTCTGATCATCGGCGTAGTGGTCGCCGTGGTCCTGGTGGTCGCCGCCGTCGCCGCCGGTGTGGTGCTGACCGTACAGGGGCGCACTCCACTGTCCTCCGACGAACAGCAGGTCGAAGCCTCGCTGCGCGAGTTCT
>JABFXT010000428.1 GCA_013361595.1 Nocardia sp.
AACGGCGAGACCAAGGGGGCCTCAACCCCGCGCCGCCGCAGGCGGCGCCGAAAACACAGCCTAGAGAGGTGCTACGCGGACGATGGTGGTGGTGATCCCGTCGGCCACGAACCACATGCGCAGAGTGGGGCGGCCGGTTGTCCGGTCGCCGGGTTCGTATCGGCTGCGGACGCTGATGTGCTGGCGGGCCAGTACCGGTGCGACGTACTCGATGACCGCGCGATGCGGGCCGCTGACCAGTTTCGGGTAGTCGACCAGATATTGCTCGACAGCCTGCCAGTAGCAGGTGTTGTTCACATGGTTGTACTGGTCGATATCGGTGGCCCGTAGCGGGAACGGTAGGTCGGTTTCGGATTCCGGTGGGGCGGTGTCGGTCAGCCAGGGCCGCCAGCGCAGCCGTTGTTCGGTGGTGGTCTGCGCGAGATAGGCCAGGCCCGCGTCGCTGATGCGGGCGGGCATATTGTTCGACTCGTTGATATTGATCCAGAAACCTTCGGTTTCGATCAGGCCGCCGCGATCGCTGGTGATCCGGACCCGCATATTCGCCCAGCGGGTGGACATGCTCGAACACCAGCGACGCAGTTGGACGCGGTCGGGCCAGAGCACCGGCCGGACCACGTCGATGACGGTGCGCCGGATGATCCAGCTCGGGTCGCTGCGCTCCAGGACCGATTGCTGGAGGTGTTCCCAGGCGATGTCCTGTAGGTAGCGGGCGACGCCGTCGAGGCGTAGACGGTTGTACGGGTCCACGTCGCCGGCTCGCACCGGCCACGCCGTAACGAACCCCATGCCCTCCTGGGGAAGCGGGGCGAGCGGCTGATCGAGTGACACTTGTGCTCCTCGCGCGGCGGGCTGGGCCGCGGTACTTCTGCGTGTTTCCTGTGAGACGACTTTACGGGGCCTGTGTCACCGCGCCACGCCGAGCCGCCTGTTCGTTGTGTTCGGCGTGTGCCGGTGGTCAGTATCCGACGTAGCCGGAGCCGTTGGAGACCCCGACCACCCCGGGGACGTTGCCGAGCGAACCGTATCGCTCGATGGCGTATCGGGTACCGGCGATGATGTTGTCCACCGGGTTCCAGATATCGCCGTGGCCGGGCAGTGAGTAGGAGTTGAAGGTGGGGTCGATGGTCTGCATGAGACCCTTCGACGGGATGCCCGCTGCGGCGTTGCTGTCCCAGAGGTTGATCGCGTTCGGGTTGCCGCCGGATTCGCGTTCGATGATCAGGGCGATGGTGGCGGCCTCGGAATCATCGATCTTGTAGCCGTTCTCGCGCAGTACCCGGATGGCCTCTTTTATCCATTCCGCCCGGTCGCCGGTGGGCATGGTGGTGGGGGCGGCACCGGAGGAGAGCGCGGGACCGTCCGAACCGCTGTCGGTGGATCCGCCCCCCAGCAGGGCACTGGACGGGCCGCCACTGGTGGCGGGGTATCCGGAGCTGCTCGGGGTGTCGGCCGTGGTTGCCGGTGCGCTGGTGATCACCGGGACCGTCGGGGCAGGGGCGGTCCCCGGATCACCCAGGACGTCGTAGGCATGCTCCAGCGCGGTGACTGCCTGCTGGACCTGCGTGGTCGCCCGATTCGCCGTATCCTCGGCGGCTTTCAGAGCATTGACGATATGCCACTGATAGGAGGCCGCGACGAGTCGTTGACCCAGTTCGGTGCGCTGCATCTCGGGGGAGTCGGCGGTATCGCCGGCCGCCCGGCGCAGATGGTCGATCCGCGCCCCGGCGGTGACCGTACCGTCGTCGGCGACCTCGAAGGCCGGTAGCGGCGGTTGCGCGGTATTGCGGGCGTTATCGCGCATCAGCAGGACTTTGTTCTTCGCCTCGATCAGGTTGGCGACTTCGGCGCGCAGGGCGGTGTCCAGTCTCAGCAGGGCCGCGCTCACCGCGCCGGTCCGCGTGCGTTCGGTATCCATCCGGGTACCGGCGGCGGCACCTGCGGGCCCGGTCCAGTTCATCGCCCGGGTATCGGTGACCGCGGTGCCGGTGAGTTGGTCGAGCCGGCCGGCCATTGTGTTGGCGTGGGTGGCGGCCGCGGTGAGGTGGTCGCTCTGCCACTGTTCGACATTGCCGATGGTGAGCGTCATACCGCGGTGTCCAGTCCGACTGTGGTGAGCGCCCCGGTGACCTCCGCCTCGGTCGACTCGTAGTCGCCCGCGCTGGTGCGCAGGGTGGCGGCGACCGTCGTGAGGCGGTCGGCGATCCGGTGCAGGCATGAGGAGGTGAGGTCGGCCGCGCGCTGGGCGGGCGGGCCGAAGCCGGTACCGGGAAGCGCGGTCGCGGCTGCCGCGAATACCTCGCCGGTGTCGAGCGCGGTGACCGCGTCCCCCTCGGTATCGAGCCGACCGGCGAAACCGCGCAGCAGGCCGGGGTCGACCCGTACCGTTGTGCTGGGTGCGCTCGTCTCTTCGTTCATTCGTCCCCCAGGGATTCCCGCCCGTTCCTGTCGTGGCCGAGCGTAACAAAACGGCCTGTTTCCCGAGGCCGGCCCGGCCGGGTGCGATCGGGTGGGCGATGTGGTGCGTGCGCATCGGCCGGCCCGGCGGGGGATGGACTTCGGCCGGTCGTGCCCATTAAGTTGATGAGGACGGGTGGATTGGTACATATCGACTGGCGCGTCTCTATAGCCGCCGGTCGGCGAACAGAGAGGTCGGCATATGCGCGCAGCTCAGGTCAGCAAACTCGAAGGACCGGAAGCCATCGAAATCGTCGATATCCCGGAGCCGAAGCCGTTGCCGGGGGGTGTGGTGATCGATGTCCACGCCGCCGGAGTCGCGTTCCCCGATGTGCTGATGACCCGTGGGCTCTACCAGATGAAACCGCCGATGCCGTTCGTGGTCGGCGGCGAGGTCGCCGGCGTGGTGCGCGAAGCCCCCGAGGGCTCGCATGTGCAGCCCGGTGACCGGGTCTGCGCCCTGACCATGCTCGGCAACGCCATGGCCGAGGTCGCCACGACCACCGCCGAGATGGTCTTCAAGCTTCCGGACAATATCTCTTTCGAGGCCGGTGCCGGCATTCTGTTCAACGACCTCACCGTCCACTTCTGCCTGCGTAACCGTGGCCGGCTCGCCGAAGGCGAAACCGTGCTGGTGCACGGCGCGGCCGGTGGGATCGGCACGTCCACCCTGCGACTGGCCGTTGCGCTGGGCGCGGGCCGGACGATCGCTGTGGTGAGCACGGAGGAGAAAGCCGAAATCGCGCGCGCCCACGGTGCCACCGATGTGGTCCTCACCGATGGCTGGCTCGATCGGGTCAAGGAACTCACCGACAATCGCGGTGTGGATATCGTGCTCGACCCGGTGGGCGGTGACCGGTTCACCGACAGCGTTCGGTCGCTGGCGCGCGGCGGCCGGCTGCTGGTGGTGGGTTTCACCGGCGGCGATATCCCGACTGTGAAGGTGAACCGGCTGCTGCTGAAAAATGTCGAGGTCGTCGGTGCGGGGTGGGGTGAATGGGTGATTTCGCATCCGGGTTATCTCCTCGAGCAGTGGGCCGAGGTGGAACCGCTGTTCGCGGCCGGCAAGATCGCCGCGCCGCAGGCTGTGCTCTTCCCGCTGGAGCAGGCCGCGCAGGCAGTCGCTTCGCTGGAGAACCGCGCCGCCACCGGCAAAGTCGTAGTGACACTTCGCTGACGCCGCATCCCCGGCCCGCATCCGCGAAGACGGGTGCGGGCCGGACCTTTTCGAAATGCGCTCCGGCCGGGCCGGAACGGCGATTTCCGCCGCCGCGCTCGACGCGCCCGCGGTGTCTCGCTCGATCCTCGGTGCAGGTCACCGGCCCGGCTTGCATCGAATACAGTCCGGCCGATCCGTCTCGGACCGATTCTTCGCGGTTCGCAGCTCCTATTCGACGCCGCCACCCGGGTTCCGCGCGGTCGTGGTGAACGACGCGCCGCGTAGCCGGTAGGCAGCGCCCGTAGCCGGTAGGCAGCGCCGGTCGCGGTTCGCCGGTTCATCGGACAGTCCTACACGACGGCGAGCCGCCCGATACGAGGTCCGGCGCGGGCGGGGTTAAAGGCAATACGCGTCGGTGGCCGGCGGCCCGGAAAAATCCGAAATTCGATGGAACCCATCTTCGGTCGGCCCCGTCTGTGTATCTGACGGAGATTTTCGAGCAAGAACAGAGTCGTGGCTCGTCGGCAGTCGGTACGGAAAACTGCCGTCGAGTAATTCGACATGTGCATCGGGAGGGGAGTGAATCGCGGGTAGAAGCATGGCCGCATCGGCCGGTGGGCATCGAGAGTATTCGAGGGAGGTGTGCTCCCGGAATATCCGGAACACCTCTATGTTTTCCAAAGAGGAGTATTTCGAACAATGGTTTCTTTTGATCGTTCTGTCGCTGCTGGTCTGGCAGTCGCGTGCGCTGTATCGCTGGTCGGTTTCGCGGCCGCGACCGCACATGCCGCGCCGAACTCGTCTCCTGTCGGCGGGCCCGTGCTCAGGGTCGGCGTACCCCCGGCGCCCACGATCGCCGGTGGTGCCGAGGATCGACTGTCGGGATTGCCCGCGGGGGCGAGTCGTGAGCAGGTGGTCCAGGCGCTGTATCCGAACGATCCGGGAGCGCAGCAGACCATTTTGGCCAGCTGGGACGGATTGAGTGGCTGGGGAACTGCCTGGAAGGCGACCAAATGCGCGGCCGTTCTCGGCGGGTTCGTCGCCGGAAATGTTGCCCTGGTCAGCAAGTTGACCAAACTCGGCGGTTTTGCCAAGGGTGCGGCTCTGATCGCGCAAGCCGGTAATGTCGAGGAGCGTATGGAACTGCTTCTCAGCATTTTCGGTGAGGTGATGGGTCTCAATATGATCGCGAGCAACTGCGGATGAGCCGGGGCTTTCGGTAGTTCGATATCGCGCATGACGCGGGCGAGGGCGTAATTCTGGGATAATTTATCCCGAGAATTACGCCCTCGCCGATGAGATATGCCGGAGGCTGTTCGGGCCCCGGTGCCCGGCCGCGGTGCCCGGGCAGTCGAAGGTGGCGGCCGGAGACCTCGGCGCGGCCGAAAAGGTGTGCGACTACCGCGCCCGCCTAGAGCTCCCGGACTACGTCGACGGACTGGGCGAGCGTCAGTTCGGGATGCTCGCGGCGCAATTCTCGAATCGCCGCGACCTGTCCTTCCGTATCCCGCAGGCTGCGCAGCCGGTTCCCGTCCAATCCGGCCCGGAAGGCATCCAGGGAACCGTAG
>JABFXT010000435.1 GCA_013361595.1 Nocardia sp.
GGCTGGATCACGGATCCCGCCATCCACGACGGCACCGTCTGCAGCCCCAGGGTGCGCCCGGGTGCGGGGCCGGTGAAGCGTGCCGTGTCCAGGGCACCGCGACCGGTCTCCGGTACGACCGCCATCTCCGGGATCAGCGTGGTCCCGAGCCCGCCCGCCACACACTGCACCACCGTCGACAGCGATGCCGCGCGGGTGTCCCCGGCCGCGTTCGGATGGATATCCGCGGAGCGGCACAGCTCGAGGGTCTGGTCGCGCAGGCAGTGGCCTTCGTCGAGCAGCAGCATCGGAAGCGCGTCGAGGGCGGCGGGTTCGATATCGGTACGCCCGGCCAGCTCGTGGCCGGCGGGCACCACCAGGACGAATTCTTCGGTGTACAGCGGTATCTCGACCAACCCGGAGGTTTCGGTGGGCAGCGCAAGGACTGCGACGTCGAGTACGCCTGCCCGCAGCTCGTCGAGCAGGCGGGCGGTTTTGTCCTCGATGACCTGCGGGGTCAGCGCGGGGAGTTTGCGCCGCAGCGTCGGCAGCACTGCCGGGAGGAGATAGGGGGCGGCGGTCGGGATGATGCCGATTCGCAGCACTCCGGTGAGGATGTCGCCGGTGGCCGCGGACAGGAACCGGTCCGCGGCTTCGAGGGTCGCCGTGGCCGCGGGGAGCAGCCGCGCACCGGCGGCGGTCACCAGGACGCGCCGGGTGCTGCGTTCGATGAGCTGCAATCCGAGCCCGTTCTCCAGTGAGGCCAATGCCTGCGACAACGTGGGCTGGCTCACCTCGAGCCGGGCCGCGGCCGTGCCGAAGTGCCGGTATTCGGCGACCGCCACGAACGCACGCAGCTGTGACAGGGTGGGCTGATAAGACTGATCGGGCACGCCTATCAGTCTAGTGCGACTCATCACTTTTGCCTTTTGACGGTCGTTCGGCAAGATTACTTACGAGCTTTCGCCCTACCGGCTGGAAATCGACCAGCCGACATCACATCGACTAGAAGGAGATTCGGGCATGCCCCTGCTGACCATCGGCGACCAGTTCCCCGCCTACGACCTCACCGCAGTGATCGGCGGTGACCTGTCCAAGGTCGACGCTCAGCAGCCGGACGACTATTTCACCCGGATCACCAGCGCCGACTACGCGGGCAAATGGCGGATCGTGTTCTTCTGGCCGAAGGATTTCACCTTCGTCTGCCCGACCGAGATCGCCGCGTTCGGCAAGCTGAACGAGGAGTTCGCCGACCGCGACGCCCAGGTGCTGGGCGCGTCGGTGGACAACGAGTTCGTGCACTTCCAGTGGCGGGCCCAGCACGAGGACCTCAAAACCCTGCCCTTCCCGATCCTGTCGGACCTGAAGCGCGAACTGGCCGCCGCCACCGGTGTGCTCAACGCCGACGGTGTCGCCGACCGGGCGACCTTCATCGTCGACCCGAACAACGAGATCCAGTTCGTCTCCCTCACCGCGGGTTCGGTGGGCCGCAATGTCGACGAGGTGCTGCGGGTGCTGGACGCGCTGCAGTCCGACGAACTGTGCGCCTGCAACTGGAAGAAGGGCGACCCGACCATCGACGCCGGCGAACTGCTGGCGGCGAGCGTCTGAGATTCGGAGAACCAGTGAGCATCGACAATCTGAAGGCCGCGCTACCCGAGTACGCCAAGGACCTGAAACTCAACCTGTCCTCGATCAGCCGGACCACCGTGCTGAACGAGCAGCAGTTGTGGGGCACCCTGCTGGCGGCCGCCGCCGCGACCAAGTCGACCTCGACGCTGCGCGAGATCGCGGCGGAAGCGGCCGACACACTCTCGGCCGAGGCCTACGACGCCGCCTTGGGCGCCGCCTCGATCATGGGTATGAACAATGTGTTCTACCGGGGCAAAGCGTTCCTGGACGGGAAGTACGACGATCTGCGGGCCGGGCTGCGAATGCAGATCATCGGCAACCCGGGCGTGGACAAGGCCGATTTCGAACTCTGGTCCTTCGCCGTATCGTCGATCAACGGCTGCCAGCACTGCCTGGAAGCGCATGAGCACGCGCTGCGCGAAGCGGGTGTCTCGCGCGAGGTGATCTTCGAGGCGCTGCGCGCGGCGGCCATCGTGGCCGGAGTCGGGCAGGCCGTGCAGTCGACCGAGGCGCTGGCGACCGCTTCGGTCTAGCGGTTCACCGATTCGCCCCGAGCGGGGCGCACCGATCGACCCGATACCGGGGCGGCGCGGAATTCTCCGCGCCGCCCCGGTCCCGTAGGTGCCGCCGGTCGCGTCACGGCGGGGCGGGCCGGACGATCACGGAACCGGCCCTCGGCGAATCGCGCGGATCGGCGCCACCGGTGACGATCAGTTGCCCGGCGGTGCCGGCGCGAGCGAGGCGCAGGCCTCGAAGGCTTCCGCCTGGCCTTCGGGGAGATCCGGCGGCTGCGGATGCCCGGAGGGCGGCGCGCCACCGGGTGGCATCCCACCCGGCGGTGGTCCACCCGGCGGGGGCCCGTTCGGCCGGTCCCCGGCCGGCGGTTCGGGCATATCCGATGGAAGCTGGGCACCGTGCTCTTCCAGGCATTCACGGAATTCCGTGGGCGAGCCGTCCGGCGCCGCGGCCGTGCTCTCTGTCGATATGGCGACCGTGGTGGTCGGGGTGGTGGATTCGGTTGTCTCGCTACCACACGCGGTGGCCAGCAGCGCGAAACCGATAGTCACGCACCCTGCGATCACCCGGCCGGCACCAGCTCTTCTCGGCACGATGTCGTCGATCCTTTCCTCGACCGGGCACCGTCCGGGCACCCGCGTCGAACGGAACGCTAATCTCCCGCACCACCTGGCAACAGATGAAAGCAGCCACCTCCCAGCATATTCGAAGCAACCTGCCAGGTTCGCGACCGATCCACCGCGCACTCCCGGCCCGGGTATCGGCAGTGGCAGGCGCTCGGCACCTCCCGATCGTGCGCCCGATCCGCACACTCGTATCCGGAAAAAGTCCGGCAACGGACCAAACCGGACACGCGTCCCATACGAACCTCCTCTCGATGCCGTTCCAGGTGCCGAGGCCACCCGGCCACGGCCGACGACGAGTACACGAGAGGTTCACTACTGTGAGTGCACGCCGATGGACACGTATGAGCGCGCTGCGCTGGGGATTGGCGAGTGTACTGGCCGCCGCCGGACTGGTGGGCGCGGCCGGACCCGCCGCGGCGGCCCCGGATACTGCGCATGTGGTCTCCGCGGAGAACGTGAACGACCGGCAGCAGACCGTGACGGTCTTCTCCCCCGCGATGAACAGGCCGATCCCGATCCAGGTCATCCGCGCCGCGGACAGGTCCGCACCACGGCCCACGCTGTATCTGCTCAACGGTTCGGGCGGCGGCCCGAACGAGAGCGGATGGGATGTACAGACCGACGCTTTCAGCTTCCTGAGCGGCAAAGATGTCAATGTGGTGACCCCGTACGGCGGCAGCAACTCCTACTACACGGACTGGATCCGCGACGACGCCGTCCTCGGCCGCAACAAATGGCAGACCTTCCTCAACGAGGAACTACCGCCTGTTATCGAACAATTCCTGGGCGCCGGCAGCGACCGCGCCCTGGCCGGTGTCTCGATGAGCGGCACCTCGGTGCTGAACCTGGCCATCGCGAAACCCGGTTTCTGGAAGAGTGTGGCCTCCTACAGCGGCTGCGCCCAGACCTCAGACCCGGTCGGGCACGAATTCGTCCGGCTCACAGTGGAGCTGTGGGGTGGTGGGCAGAGCGTCGAGAACATGTGGGGGCCGCAGAACGGACCACTGTGGCGCGCCAATGATCCGCTGGTGAACGCGGATCGGCTGCGCGGCACGCAGGTCTACCTCAGCACCGGCAGCGGGGTTCCGGCGGCCCCGCACGACACACCCTTCGACCGCCGCGTACAGGAAGGCCGGATCCCGCTTCCGGTGCAGCTCGCCTTCGGCGGCCCGATCGAGGCGGCCATCCGGTACTGCACGGTGAACCTGTCCAACCGGCTGCGCGAGCTGAACATCCCGGTGACGCTGGACGACCGGCCGGTCGGCACCCACTCATGGGGCTACTGGGAGGACGATCTGCGCACCTCCTGGCCGTTCCTGGCACAGTCGCTCGGCATCGGCTAGACCTGTGCCCGATCCGAGCCGGTGACGGCGCGCCCCGCGGCCCGCCGTCACCGGCGTGGGCTCAGAAGAGTCGCAGGTTTCCGACGTACACCTTGCCGCCGAAGGCCACGGGTTCGTACTCGCTGGAGATCTTCCAGACCTCTCCCGCGCTGTTCCAGACTTCGAGCGTGCTGCCGGTACCGGATCCTTCCGTGACGACGGCGATCCGGCTCCCGTCGGTGCCGAGCCGCGGACCTTCCGGTAGATAGCCGGCGATGACGTAGTCACCGGTGTAGGCATCGACCACCCGGCCGGTATCCGCGGTCGAGATCAGATTCCCGATACCGTGCAGCGGGACCGGCTCGGCATAATCATCGGCTCCGTACGATTCGTTCTGCCACAGAACCGTTCCGCTGCGCGGGCTGATTCCCGCGTAGGTCGTCTTGTTCTCGTCCGTCTGGATCGCGGTCGGCACCGATGTCTCCGCCGATACCTCTTCGGTGGTGTACGGGCGATCGCCCGGCTGCCAGCCCTCCGGCAATTCCGCCGTCCTGGTGCCGTTCCGGTCGTAGATACCCGCCGGTGCCGGACCTTCGGCGACGACGAACCCGTCGATGAAGACATTCCAGTCGTTCGTATCGATCTCCTCGACGGAATCGCGGCGGAAGATCTCCGCACCGTCTTCGAGCCGGATCACCCGGAACTCCCATTTCGACAGCGGCTGGGACGGATCCGGGGCGGTGGTCGTCACCGCCAGCCGGACCAGCCCGAACGCCTCGATGGAAAGACGGGGTTCGCCCGACGGCCGGGCCCCGGTCCCGCCGGTCTGCCGGATCGGCGGGAGTTCCCGGCCGTCCGCCCCGATCGAGCGCAGAACGGGTGTTTGCGGCCGGTCGGGCTCGTCCACGAAGACGAAACGGTCACCGGCGGAGATCAGCTCATCGATCCGGCCCGCGGCGGTGACGGTGGCGCTGATCCGGTTCGCCGCGAGGTCGACGATCACCACCTGATCGTTGTCCTCCGACGAACGTTCGAGATGGCACGCCGCCGCCGCACGCCCCTCGCTGACGACACAATGCCCGAGCCGACGTTGAGTCGTA
>JABFXT010000666.1 GCA_013361595.1 Nocardia sp.
CAACCCGACCACCGTGCCGAGCACGGCCGTGACGATTCCCGACACCACATTGAGCAGACCCTGTATCGCTCGCATGACGACCTCTCCGCTTTCCATTATGCGCTCTTTTCCTTCGACGCGTCCTTAGCCCACGCCTCGACCGGCCGCTGGAAAGCCGCCCGAATCGGGCGAGAATCGTCCTTTCCGCGGCCCATCCGAGAGACGGTGCAGACGCACGGCAACCGGTATGAGCGCGTTTCGCCGATCGTCGCTCATGGCGTAGCGAGTCCTCGGTTCGCGAACCGGTCCCGGGCCGCCTCGCTCATCGGTGTGAAGAAGTTGAGCAGGGTGCCGTCCGGGTCCCGGACGAGGAGCGAACGGTTACCCCACGGCATATCCGCCGGTTCGCTGACAAAGGTGCCGACGACATGCCGGAGTGCCCGATAGGTCGCGTCGACATCGTCGACCAGGAAATCCAGCGCGACGCTGCGGTTGGCGCGGGCCTCGGCGACGTCGTTCCCGAGCAGTCGAGCCGTCTCGGAGCCGGCGATCGCGAGGGTGCCGGTCGGGGTGCGGATTTCGGCGAACATCGGGTGCAGGCGCGCGGCGCCGATCCCGGTGGCCTTTTCGTAGAAGGTGACCAGCGCGTCCAGGTCGTCGGTGAAGATCCGGGTGGCTGCCAGTTGCATCTCTGTTTCTCCTTGTGACGAGAGTTGCGGGATTGTCGGTGTGGCTCATGGGGTCGGCCACGGAGCGACCGTATGCGCTGTACCGGGCGATATCTGTCCGGTATATGGGGATGATCGATGTCATGGCCGATCCCACCGCGCGTGCGTTGCAACTGCTGGAGTTGCTGCAGTCCGCGCCTATGCGCACCGTTGCGGAGCTGGCCGAACGCCTCGGTGTGGATGAACGGACGGTTCGCCGGGACGTAGCGCGATTGGGTGCGGCCGGGGTGCACGTCGAGTCCGTGCGCGGCAGGTACGGCGGCTACCGGCTCGCACCCGGCCGGCGTGTCCTTCCGATCGTGTTCAGCAGTGCGGAAGTGGTGGCGGTCTTTCTCGGTCTCGCGCATGCCCAGGGGGTGCCGGGTGAATCCGAGATCGCGGTACAGACAGCGTTGTCCAAGATCAAACGAGCGATGCGGCCCGATGATGCGAAGCGGATAGATGCCGTACTCGAGCGGATGCCGCGCGGCACAGGGCACGGGGTCGCTGATCCGGATCCCGCGGTGATGCTCGCCCTGGCGGAGTCGGTGAGCCGTCGGCGTGTCGTCGACCTGCGCTATCGCGACGGCGAGGGTGTCCCGTCGCGGCGCAGGGTTCATCCGTACGGTTTGGCGACGCACACGGGGCGGTGGTATCTCGTGGCGCTCGACTTGGAGAAGCGGGAGGAGCGTACGTTCCGGGTCGACCGGATTCGTGCGGTTCGCCTGCTCCCGGAAACCTTCGCCGCGCCCCGGCGGCCGGACGTGGCAACCCGGCTCGTCGAGCATTTCGCCGACGCGGCCTACTGCTGGCGGGTCGTACTTCGTATTCGAGCGACCGAGGCCGGTATCCGCGCACATCTGCCGCCCAGCGTCGCCCGGCTCGAGCAGCTGGACCGTGCGGTGGATGTCGCCGGTGGTTCCGGCCCGCCCTGGTATCGAGCCGAGATCCGTGCCGAAAGCCTCGAGTGGTTGCCCGCCGTCCTCGCGGCACTGGACTGCGAAGTGGTGATCGATCGCCCGGACGAGCTCCGCGACCTGGTGCGGGCCGCAGCGACGAGGATGCTTCGCGCGGCCTCCGGTGAGGACCTCTGATGGACCCGGGTGCGGTCGTGCGGTCGACGACCGGTGGGGCCGCGGCGGTGTCGGTCAGCGGCGGGTCGCTGCACGGACGAAGTGGGCTACGGCCTGGGATCTGCTGTGTGGCGGCCAGGCGATGACGGTCGTGACCGCCGGTGCGTCCGGCACCGGCACGATGGCGTGATCGTCGCGCAGTTGGGTTCGCAGCGACTCGGGCACGACCGCGCAAGCCAGTCCGAGCGCGATCAGTTGGAACAGTTGGGTATGGTCGCGCACCCGCGGGCCGGGGCCGTCCGGATAGCTGCCATCCCGGCCGGGCCACCGCGGCAGGGGCAGATCCGTCCGGGTGTTGATCTCGGTCAGTGACAGATGCGCCCGGTCGGCGAGGGGATGACCCGCGGGCAGGACCACGATCTGTTGTTCGGTATGCAGATCTTCGGTGTCGAATCCGGCTGTCGTGTCGTAAGGCCGGTGGAGCAGAGCGATGTCGGCACGCCCGGTGCGCAGCAGGCTTTCCGGTTCGCCCGGCCCGCACAGCATTACCTCGACGGCTACGGCGCCCGGCTCGGCGGCGTAAGCGCGCAGCAGCTCGGACAGCAGTTCCCTGGAGGCTCCGGCCTTGACGGCCAGCACCACACCCGGCTGATCGGCCGCGGCGCGGCGGGTTCGGTGCTCGGCGGCTTGCACCGCATCGAGCGCGGTCCGGGCTTCCCGTAGCAGCACCGCCCCGGCCTCGGTCAACGCGATCGCGCGCGGAAAGCGGTGTAGCAGAACGACTCCGAGCCGCCGTTCGAGCTGCTGGATGGCACGCGACAGTGGTGGTTGCGCCATCGCGAGCCGTTGTGCTGCCCGCCCGAAGTGCAACTCCTCGGCGACGGCGACGAAGTATCGCATCTCCCGCGTTTCCACCAGCTCATCGTATCCAGCGCTGACCACGATCGATACCCGTGCGGTATCGCCGCCTACCCGACCGGTCTTGGACGCTGTACCCGGAGCCACAGCAGGATCGGCGGTATGAGTGAACAGACGATCGCGCTGGTGACCGGTGCGAACAAGGGAATCGGATACGAGATCGCCGCGGGCCTGGGCGCCCTCGGCTGGCGAATCGGGGTGGGCGCGCGGGATCGGCAACGCCGCGACACCGCGGTGGAGAAGCTGCGTGCGGCAAGGACCGATGCGTTCGGTGTACCACTCGACGTGACCGACGACGCCAGTGTGGCCGCGGCGGCCGCATTGATCGCCGATCAGGTCGGTCGGCTCGATGTTCTGGTCAACAACGCCGCGATCACCGGTGACCTGCCGCAGACGCCGACCACGGTCGATCCCGGGACCGTGCGGATCATTGTGGAAACCAACGTGATCGGGGTCATCAGGGTGACCAATGCGATGCTCCCGATGTTGCGCGCCTCGGCGTCACCGCGAATCGTCAACATATCCAGCAGCGTCGGCTCGCTCGCCCTGCAAACCACACCCGGCATCGATATGGGTCCGGTTCCCGCCGCCTATCTGGCCTCGAAGACCTTCCTCAACGCCCTCACCATCCAGTATGTGAAGGAACTGGGTGATACCGGCATCCTGATCAATTCCTGCTGTCCCGGTTTCACCGCCACCGACCTCAACGGTTTCCGCGGCGTCCGCACACCGCAACAGGGCGCGGCCATCGCGATTCACCTCGCGACCCTGCCCGCCGACGGACCGACCGGCGGATTCTTCGACGACGCCGGCACGGTGCCCTGGTGATGGCCGCTGCTCAGCACGCGAACCACCGCCGAAGTGATTGCAGATAGAGATCACTATGGGCTACAGTGCGAGTAATTTCATATTGCAATCACCTGTATCGGAGTCATTATGCCCCGTACGCGAGTCCACAACCTGTTCGTCTCCTCGGACGGCTATGCCGCCGGCGATCATGTGACGTTCGAAGCGCCGATCGGCGGAGCGGCAGCGCTTTTCGGCAAGTTCGACGGACGCGTCATCCACGGCATTCACGGAATCGACGAACCGGTGACCGTGGACCGCGCCATGTTCAGTATGTGGGGCCAGGGTATCGGGGCGGAGATCATGGGCCGGCGCAAATTCGGCCCACAGACGGGTGAGTGGCCGGAGGACGGCTGGAATGGTTGGTGGGGGGACGCGCCGCCCTTCCACACCCCGGTCTTCGTTCTGACCCACTACCCACGCGAAACGCTCGAGTTCGACAACGGCACCAGTTTCCACTTCCTGGATGCCTCGCCCCGGGAAGCGCTTCGCTCGGCGCAAGAGGCGGCCGGCGGGCTGGATGTCCGGATCGGCGGCGGACCGTCCACCGTGCGCGAGTTCCTCCAGGCCGACCTCATCGATTTTCTGCACGTGTCGATCATTCCGATCGTGCTCGGTGCCGGTGTCCGGATCTGGGATCACCTCGCCGGTCTGGAAGAGCGATTCAGTGTCGAGTCCATCAGTACTTCCAGCGGTCTGACACATCAGCTGTGGAACAGGAACCGCAGCTGATCGGGCGCACCCGAGTGCTCACGGGTGAGGGATCGAACCGAGCCGTCGCCGACCTCGCGCTGCGCCGGCACTCGGGGTGTGTCGGCCCCTGCCGTTATGGTTCGGACATGGCAGACCTACCGAGCGGATCACTCCTCGTCCGCCCCTGGTTCGGTGACGACGCCGCGTGGGGGTCCCTGGTCCGTCGCTCGAAACCCCGGCGCGCCCGCGACCGGTGTGACAGGTAGGCCGCAGCGACCTCCGCTGACACCGTGATGTCTCGTTCATCCGCCACGGCGATATCCCGCGATATGTCGCGTCCGGCCCGCCTGCGTGCCCACAGTGCCGTCTCCACTGCCCTGGCACTGCGCAGCGATCATATGTTGCGTGAGCTCGTGGAGGCGGCCACGCCGCTCGGCGCCGGTATCGGCGGAAAGTCGGCGCTGCTCGAGGTCGCCGGAGCTCCGGTCTTCGTGAAGCGGGTGCCCCTCACCGATCTGGAACGGCAGCCGGAACATATCCGGTCCACGGCGAACCTGTTCGACCTGCCGCTCTTCTGCCAGTACGGCGTCGGACTCATCGGCGGGCCGGGCTTCGGGGCATGGCGTGAGCTGGCGGTGCACACGATGACGACGAACTGGGTGCTCGCCGCCGAACACGACGGCTTCCCGCTGATGTACCACTGGCGGGTGTTACCGGATACGACGCCGCTGCCGGCGGAGCTGGCCGATATCGATCGCGCCGTCGCCTACTGGGACGGCCGACCGCAGGTACGTCACCGGATCGAGGCGCTGCGGGACTCTTCGGCGAGTATCGCGCTGTTCCTGGAGTACATCCCGCAGAACCTGCACGAGTGGCTGAACGCTCGGGTCGAGGCGGGCGGCGAGATCGCCGACCGGGCCTGCACCATGGTGGAGTCGGAACTCGCCGCC
>JABFXT010000243.1 GCA_013361595.1 Nocardia sp.
CCGTCGCGCGGGCCCGGCCCGAACCGGGCACCGAGGTATACCGCGTCGAACCACGTCAGCATGATCAGCCCCACGGCGTAGTAGAGCAACCGCTGCGGCAGCGTCGCCGGGGCGGGCAGCGCGACCGCCGCCAGATCGGCGGCGGCACCGACCAGGACGACGTTCAGCACCGTCCCCAGACCCGGCAGTTCGCGCAGTGGAATCCAGAACAGCAGAACGACGACGGCGATGACATTCGTGGCCCGGCCGAAGGTCATGCCGGAATGCAGTGCTACGCCTTCGGCGAGGATGTTCCAGCTGGAGGCGCCGAGCGACGATTCGACCAGCAGCGTGAGCGATACCCCGTACCCGATCAGGCCGAGCAACAGCTGCACCAGTCGCCGGACCTTCTTCTCCGCTCGCACCTGTTCGACTGCGTTCATCCGGCGCGCCACGAATCGGCCGTCGATATCGGTCGGGTGCGTATCGGTCATCGTTCTCCCTCGCTGCGATCCGGTATCCCGGCCGGCCGCACAGCGACCCGAGTACATGATCTTGCTCGGGATCGGCAGCGGCCAAAATAGCCAGATGGGAGGGACCGGCCCCCTCGGGGCCGGGCAGTCCTGGTCCCGAGGGTCTCAGCCGCCCGTGGCGTCGTATTCGCGGACGGCGCACAGGTACTCGGAGATCGCGTTCCGGTTGCGCTCGAGACAGCGGATACGTTCGGTCATCCGGTCCCGTTCGTCCTCGAGTGTCGCCAGCATCTCCGGTGTGGCATCCGGGAAATAAATGGTGCGCGGTCTGTCGAGGCACGGCAGTATCTGTTTGATGATCCGGGTGGGCAGTCCCGCGTCGAGCAGACCACGGATCTGCAGGACACGGTCGACGAACCGGTCGTCGTAGCTGCGGTAACCGTTCGCGCACCGCTGGGCGGCGATCAGACCCTGCTCCTCGTAGTAGCGCAGTAGCCGGCGTGATGTACCGGTACGTTGTGACAGTTCGCCGATTCTCATCCCACCGACCTCGAGAGCAAGACTTGACCTTCACAGCTATGTGAAGCTTCGACGATAGCCGAATGGACAACGAACTGTTCGAGTACAGCGCCATCGTCGACCGCGACCCGATCCGGTGGCCGGACGACGCCCGGGTGGCGTTCTATGTGGGTCTCAATATCGAGCACTATCGAGTCGACCGGCCCTCCACCAGTATCTTCGCCGGTACCGCGGGACAGGTCCCGGATCCGCTCAACTACGGCTGGCGCGACTACGGGCCCCGGGTGGGATTCTGGCGGATCCTGGAAACGCTGGACCGGCACGGCATCCGGGCCAGCGCGCTGCTCAATTCCGATGTGGTGGAACGGTATCCGCGAATCATCGAAGCGGGGCGGCAACGCGACTGGGCCTGGCTGGCCCACGGCCGGAACAACTCGGTGCTGCAGGCCGAGATCCCGGCCGAGGACGAGCGCGCCTACCTGGCCGACGTCCTCACCACCATCGAACGCGGCACCGGGAAGCGCCCGCGCGGCTGGATGGGACCGGCGCTGTCCGAGAGTTTCCGGACCCCGGAACTGTTGCGAGAGCTGGGCGTCGACTATGTCCTGGACTGGACCAACGACGATCAGCCCTATCCACTCCGTGTGCCCGGCCTCCTCAGCGTCCCCTATTCGGTGGAATTGAACGACAACACCCTGTTCCTCGGCACCGGGCTCACCGGCCCCGATTTCGTCCGGATCGTCCGGGACCAGCTCGACCGGTTGTGGGCGGAATCCGCGGCGGGCGGCCGCGTACTCGCGCTGGCGCTGCATCCCTTCGTCACCGGACAGGCGTTCCGGGCGCGGTATCTCGACGAGGCACTCGCCCATATCGTCCAACATCCCGGAGTATGGGTCACCACCAGTGACGAGATCGCGGCACACTACGCGGCCACCCAGGACAACGGGAAGATCAGAAGTACGTCCCGCTGAACGGATGCTCGTCCACCTCGAACAATGCGTCCGCGGCGGTCGCGGCACCGGGCCGGTGCTCGGTGACGCGGCCGGCGAGCGCCAGATGCCGCCAGCGGGTGCCGCCGAGATAGGCGGCGCCCAATGCGGCGATATCGGTGGTGAGGTCGGCGGGCTCGTCCACCACACGCACGCCACCGGCCTCGATCCGGTAGATGCCGGTATTGGCGGTCAGGATCGGGTCGGTGACCGCGACGACCACCGGCGGACCGGGGCGGTAGGCGCGGCGGGCCAGTGCGGCCGGCACGTCGATCAACCGCAACCATGTCTCGTCGCGGATATCGGTGACCCGCAACGCCCGTTCATCGGTCAGCAGATGCCGGAGCGGGGCGTCGGGCGCGGTCGCGCTCAGCACCACCGCGTCGACGATATCGGCGCCGAGCAGATGCCGGACCAGACCGATATAGGCCTCCGGCGTCGTCGCGACCAGATCCTCCACGACCACCGTCCGGCGGGGACCGCGTGTCCATTCGGGAGTTTCGGCGGCGCGGTAACGGACGAACCCGTCCTCGGCACCCGCTGCCCCGTGCACGGCGACGTGGCCGTGCCCCCGCAGCAGTTCTTGGAGCCGCCACCAGTACGGCGGACGATCGATCGCGCCGGTCCAGGTCACCGCCGCGGTGGCATAGATCTTGGCGGCGGCCTCCCAGCTGTCGGCCGGTGCGACCAATCGGACCGGACCCCCCGCGGGCACGGTCTCACGGAAGCGAGCCCGATGCACATCGATCTCACAGCGGGCCGAGGACCCGGCGACGCCGTACCCGAACCGTTCGTAGATCCCACCCTGGGTGGCCCGCAGCGAGGCCACGACCTCTCCGCGCGCGGCGATCTCATGGAGCTGCCGTCGCAGCAGTGCGGTCGCGACGCCCTGTCGCGCGTGGGTGGACAGGACCCCGACATGGGTGACCGCGGCATGCGGTAGCCGGTCCCCGCCCGGTGCCACCAGCCAGCTGGTGTAGGAGTTGACCGTTCCCACCAGCGCACCCTCGACGCGCGCGCCGAGGGTGCGGCCCGGTTCGTTCAGGGAATCGCCGACCTCCGCGGACAACGGCGGGATGCCGACCATCGCGGTGCGGAACACCTGCTGGGCGGTGTGCAGATCCGCCGGGTCAGTCAGTATGTCGATATCGAGAGGCATAGCGGTCACTCCGGTGCTGGGTCGGATTCGATGCGGATCTCCGGCCGAGGACATCCGCCCCATCCGGTGTCGCCGCTCGTCGGAAACCTTGTCATATCGAGCGGAACGCTAGATCGTGCACGGTGCCGCGCCCAGCGCCGCATCCGCCGTCAGACCCGGGCGGGTCTCCGGTACCGGATCCCACCGCCCCTCGGTACGGGCGTACTCCCAGCGCGGACCACACACGACCAGGGACCGCACCGCGTCGAGCAGCCGATCGATATCGGCGGCGGTGGTGCCGAGTCCGATACTCGCGCGCAACGCGGCGTCGATACCGAAACGGGCCAGCAGCGGATGCGCGCAGAAACGGCCGTCGCGCACGCCGATCGCGTGTTCCGCGGACAGATAGGCCGCGACCCGGCCCGGTTCGAAACCGTCGACGGTGAAGGCGACGATTCCCACGCAATCGGGGCTGTCGGCCCAGATCCGCAGGCACCGGACACCGTCGATGCCCGCCAGTCCGCTACGCAACCGGTGGGTGAGCGCGCACTCGTGTTCCGCGGCGGAGTCCGCGAGTCCGGTGAGCGCGTCACAGGCCGCGGCCAGCGCGGCGGCGCCCAGCACATTCGGTGATCCGCCCTCGTGCCGGTGCGGGGCGAGCGCCCAGGTGGCGCTGTCCGTGGTGACCTCGGTGACCGCGCCACCGCCCGCCAGATACGGCGGTGCCGCGTCGAGCCAGTCCCGACGCCCGGCCAGTATCCCGGCGCCGAACGGCGCGTACAGCTTGTGCCCGGACAGGGCCAGATAGTCGATGCCCGTGGCGCACAGATCGATACGCCGGTGCGGTGCCAGTTGTGCGGCGTCCACCACGATCCGCGCACCGTGGTGGTGCGCGAGCGCGGTCAGTTCGGCCAGCGGCAGCAGGTCACCGGTGACATTCGACGCGCCCGTCACCGCCAGCAGCGCGGCGGGTCGCGCGCCCAGTTCGGCATCGATCCGGCCGATGGTGGCGGTCAGCGTATCGGCCGCGGACACCACCCGGCGGCCGCGGCGGCCCCAGGGCAGGAAATTCGCGTGATGTTCGATATCGAGTACCACGGTGTCACCGGGCACACAGCCGGCCAGCAGATTCAGCGCATCGGTGGTGTTGCGGGTGAACACCACCTCCTGATCAGCGGCGCAGTGCAGAAAATCGCGCACGGTTTCCCGGGCCGTCTCGTAGCACCGGGTGGAGATCCGCGACGCGTAACCCGCGCCCCGATGGACACTCGCGTAGTACGGCAGCAGCTCCGCGACCCGGTCGGCCACCTCCCCGAGTGCCGGGGCGCTGGCCGCGTAGTCGAAGTCGGCGTAGGCGCGGGTGCCGCCCTGCACCAGGGGAACCTGCAGATCGCCACCGGCTACCCGGGTGCGGGCGCAGGTGGGGTCGAGTACAGCGGTCATCACGTCATCCCTTCGTGGAGGGACTCCGGATCTCGAGTGAACGGAGTCCGCGCTTGCCGCGCTCGGTCGAGCGTCGGCCAGGTCGTCACCCGGGGCACCCCACCGCGGAGGAGGGTTGCCGGCCAGCAAGCCGGGGCTACACGCTGGCACTCATGACCTGCTGCGAGGTTGTCAGACGTCCTCCGGCTTGTCAACTCGCACCCGCGCGGTGCGCGACGACTCCACGTGTTCAATTCCGGCCCGGAACCGATCGGCACGGCCACCGGGCCCGTATCCGCGTGCCGGATACGGGCCTGGAACATCCGGGGGCGAGCCGGCCGACAGCCGCGCGAATCGCTCACGCGCCGTAGAACGGATCACCCTCGACCGATTCCGACAGACGGCCGTCCACGCCCCGCGGGATATCGCCCTCGATCGTCACCCGGTAGAGCACCCGGTCGTGCCCGAGATGCCCGGCATCGGGAATGGCCAGATGCGCGGTCGCCCTGTTGTCCCAGAACGCCACACTGCCCGGTTGCCAGCGGAATCGGACGGTGTACTCGGTCCGCGTCGCCTCTTCCCAGAGCGCATCGAGCAGATGCGAGCTCAGGCGTGGCCCGAGTTCGCGGATGTTCTTCGCCCGGCGGGTGAAGCCGGGGCTCACGAACAGGGCCCGCTCCCCGGTTTCCGGATGCACCCGGACCACCGGGTGGAAGGTGCGCAGCGGGTTGCTCTCGATCGCCTCGGCCCGGTTGCTGCGCCGGACGGCGCGATTGTCGAAGGTGTGTTCGGCGTCCAGGTTGTCCAGGAAATCACGCAATTCGGCAGGCAGGTTCTGATAGGCCGCCACCAGATTCGTCCACGCGGTGTCCCCGCCGTAGGGCGGCAGAATATCTGCCCGCAGAATCGAGAAGGCAGGCGGATTCACCAGAGCGGTGACGTCGGTATGCCAGCTGCTGTCGTAGGAGGTGCGTTTACGCCCGTACTGCACGTCGTAGCGACGGCTGTCGATCGGCAGGATCTCGGGAAATCCCGCCGGCGGATTGTCCTCGTACGGATGGGCCGGGGTCACCTTGCCGAATCGGCGCGCGAATGCGATCTGTTCCGCGTGCCCGATGGTCTGGTTGCGGAAGAACACCACCTTCCACTTCAGCAGTGCCGCCCGGATCTCGGCGATCACTTCGTCGGACAGCTCCTGATCGAGGTCCACACCGGCGATCTCGGCACCGGTGTACCCCGACTGTGGCAACACGGTGATCGCCGATGTCACGGAAATAGGCTCTGTCGCTGAAATTGTCATCGGAAACCACCGCCTGATTCGCCCGGAGAAGATTGCGACGCAAGGCTATGCCCGGCCCGATGGATCATCTGCCCATTGGAATCGGCAAGATTTTCTGCACCCTCGGTGGAGCTCGTCTTCAATCTCTCTCGGCGATCGCGAATTTCGAATCATCGTGATCCGGTCCGTAGCCCGGAAAGCGGATTCGGCGCATTCTTCTCGCGTTGCCCGGGGCGCTACCGGTCGGCCGACCGTGCACCGCAATCGAACAGGAGCCGCCCGAATGGCCGAATTTCTCTGGTACATCCCGAATCAGGTGACACCCGGGCATCGCGGTGATGCGGTGAGCGCCGACCACAACAGCCTGGAGACATTGACCGCCCAGGCAAAGGCGCTCGAAGATCACGGCTGGCAAGGCGCGTTGATCGGAACCGGCTGGGGCCGGCCGGACACCTTCACCGTCGCGACCGCGCTGGCGGCCCGGACCACGACCTTCGAACCGCTGATCGCCATCCGGCCCGGCTACTGGCAGCCCGCCCACTTCGCCTCCGCCGCCGCGAGTCTCGACCATCTGACCGGCGGCCGGTTGCGGATCAATATCGTCTCCGGCAAGGACGATCTCGCGGCCTACGGTGCGGCCGAGGAGGACCAGGCCGACCGCTACGGCCGCACCCGGGAATTCATCCAGCTGGTCCGCCGGCTGTGGACCGAGGAAAATGTCACTTACCGGGGCGACCACTATCAGGTGACCGGATCCACCGTCACGCCGCGAATCGCGGTACGCGCGGACCGGCCACATCCGAAATTCTATTTCGGTGGCGCGTCGGCGGCCGCCGAGCGGGTGGCCGCGACCGAGGCCGATGTGCAGTTGTTCTGGGGCGAGCCACTGGCCGGCGTGCGCGAGCGCATCGACCGGTTACGCGCGTCGAGTAAGGATCTCGGCCGTACACTGCCACCGCTGGAATTCGGCCTGCGGATCACCACATTCGTCCGCGACACCACCGAACAGGCGTGGGCCGAAGCCGAGGCGAAGGTCGCCGAGATGGCGAAGAAGCACGACCCCGGGGCCCCGCGCCGGGCAGCGGTCGGACAGCAGCGACTGCTCGACCTCGCCGCGCGTGGCGAGGTGCTCGACGACAACCTCTACACCACCCCGGGCACGGTCGGTGGCGGCGGCGCGGGCACCACCTGGCTGGTCGGTTCCGCCGAGGATGTCGCGAAATCACTACGCCGGTACCAGGATCTCGGGATCACCCATTTCGTCCTGTCCGATACCCCCTACCTGCCGGAGATCCGGCGGCAGGGGGAACAACTGCTGCCGCTGCTGCGCGACTGACCGGATCAGAGGTTCAGGCCGGTCCCGTGGATGCCGTGCTCGTCGATGAGGGCGAGTTCGTCATCGGTGAGATCCGGGAACTGCAGGGCGGCGATATTGTGATCGAGCTGGGCGGTACTGCTCGCGCCGATCAGCGCCGAGGTTACTTCGGGTCGCCGCAGCACCCACTGCAACGCGAGCTGGGCCAATGACTGACCGCGGGCCGCGGCGATCTTGTCCAGCTCGGCGGTGCGGCGGCGGTAGGTCTCGTCGATCACGTCCGGAGACAGGAACGTACTGTTGGCGGCCCGGGCTTCCGCCGGGATATGGTCCAGGTACTTGTCGGTCAGCAGTCCCTGCGCGAGCGGCGAGTAGACGATGGCGCCGAAACCGTCCTGCCGCGCGAGATCCAGCAGCCCGTTCTGTTCGGGGCGCCGGTCGTAGACGGAATACCGGGTCTGGTGGATGAGCAGCGGTACGCCCGCGGCCCGCAGCAGTTCGGCGATCTCGTGAGTGCGCTCGGGCAGATAGTTGGAGATACCGACGTAGAGTGCCTTGCCCTGCTGTACCGCGGCCGCCAACGCGCTCACGGTCTCCTCCAGCGGCGTCCCGGGGTCGGGGCTGTGGTGATAGAAGATATCGACGTAATCGGTACCGAGATCGCGCAGGCTGTGCTCCAGCGAGTTCAGCAGCGATTTACGCGACCCTCCTCTGAGATAGGGGCTCGGACCGATCGGATTGCCGGCCTTGGTCGCCAGCACGATCTCGTCCCGGTAGGGCGCCAGATCCGTGGCGAGGACCCGGCCGAAATTCTTCTGCGCGGCCCGATGCGGTGGTCCGTAACGGTCGGCGTTGTCGAAATGGGTGATTCCCAGGTCGAAGGCGTGCAGGATGATCTCGCGCTGCGTTTCGAACGGGTAGTCGGTACCGAACTTCTGCCACAACCCGAAGGAGAACGCGGGCAGATCGAGTCCGGAAGCGCCGCTCCGCCGGTACGGGACTTTCTCGTAGCGGTCCGCGGCGGCGGTGTAGGTCAGGTCGAAGGGGCCGTAGCTCATCCGGACAGTCGACCATCTACACGCTCGCGCAGCGATGGGTCGGCTCAGTGTGATCGAAACCTTTCGTGTCTCCCCGCGGCGGCGAGGTCAGGCGAGCCCGCCGTTCACATAGAGCACCTGCCCGTCGACCCACCGGGCGGGGCCCGCGAGGAAAGCCACGGTCTCCGCGATATCGGCCGGTTCGCCGAGTCGCTCCAGCGGTGACAGCCGGGCCAGCTGATCGATCACGGCATCGTCCTTGCCGTTCAGGAACAGCGGGGTCGCGGTGGGGCCGGGGGCGACCACGTTGACCGTCACATCACGACCGCGCAGTTCCCGGGCGAGGATCAGCGTCATCGCCTCCACCGCTCCTTTGGTGGCCGCGTACGCGGCATAACCGGGCTGCTGGAGCCGGATCACCGAGGACGAGAAATTGATCAGCGCACCGCCGGGATTCAGGGCACGCGCCGCCAACCGGGAAACGACGAAAGTGCCGCGCACATTGGTGCGCTGCATCCGGTCGAAGGCGTCGAGATCGAATTCGGCCACCGGACCGAGCATCATGATGCCCGCGGTGTTCACCACCACGTCGATCCCGCCGAAGCGGTCGCCGATCTCGGCGAACAGCTGTTCCATCCGGTCGGAATCGGCGACGTCGCCGCCCATCGCCACCGCGGTCCCGCCGCGGCCGGTGACGGCGGATACGACCTCTTCTGCTCGTGCGGCATTA
Source organism: Nocardia sp. (assembly GCA_013361595.1). Taxonomy (GTDB): domain Bacteria; phylum Actinomycetota; class Actinomycetes; order Mycobacteriales; family Mycobacteriaceae; genus Nocardia. The sequence continues at coordinate 8,882 of JABFXT010000243.1, forward strand.
CCGGCGTAGTGCACGACCACGGTCGTTCCGTCGGCGGCGAGGCGTTCGGCCACCGCCCGTCCGATACCACCGGAACCTCCGGTGACCAGGGCGATGCGATCGGACGACGTGGGCACGGACACCTCCTGCGAGTTCGCCGGCGTGCGGCCCGGCCGGCGGACCGCACGAGTTCAGCGTCGATCCTCGCACCGGTGGTCGTGATCGACCGGCGACACGCGGGCCGGCAGCCGGGCGACCTCTCGCCACGCCGCGGCACCCACGGCAGCACACGAACCGCCGCCGCACCGGGTATCAGCGCAACGGGAAGCCCTGGGCCGCCAGCGATGCACGGAGCCGGTCCCGGCCCTTCAGCGATTCCGCCGAGGCCAGCCGGGCCAGGACCCGGTCGGTCCACGAATGGTCCAGGCCCTGTTCGGCATAGAACTGTGCGATGCGCTGCTCGTAGTCGTCGATTCGGCCGGGCTGCGCGGACCGGTAGGTCTCCTCGTGCAGTACCGCGGCCTGCGGCAGGCGTGGTTTGACCCGGGCGTCCTCTGCCGGATCGGGCCGGCCCACCACGAGACCGACCACCGCGAACACGCCGGAAGGTAACGCCAGCTCGGCCGCCACCTGTTCCGGGTTGTTCCGGATCGCGCCGATGTAGACAGTGCCCAGACCCAGCGATTCCGCCGCGACCACAGCGTTCTGCGCGGCCAGTGCCGCGTCCAGGAAGGCGACGTAGCTGGACTCCAGATAGTCGGCCCCGTCCAGTGGCGCGCCCCGTTCGGCGGCCAGACCACGCAACCGGGCCAGATCCGCGGTCCATATCAGCAGCAGCGGCGCCTGCCGGATCTGTTCCTGGTCCCCGGCCAGTGCCGCCAGCCGTGCCTTGCGTTCCGGGTCGCGGACCGCGACCACACTCCACACCTGGAGATTGGAGGAAGTCGGAGCGGACTGGGCGGCCGAGATCAACAGCTCGAGTACGCCGTCGGGCAGCGGATCGGGCAGATAACGGCGGACGGATCGGTGCTCGTGCAGAACCTGGAGCACCGGATTCCATTCGGCCGGGGCCGTCGGTGCGGGATCACGGTAGCGCTGGGCCACCACCTGGTCCGGGGACGGAGCGAGCTGGGTCATGGTGTCATCGTCGCCGCACCGGCGGCCGCGGTCAGCGGTTGGCCGCACCTCGAGCCGAAACCCGCGGTCCGCCGCATCGGGTCCGGCGCTCAGGCCCCGGACAGATCCTCGGACAGGTCCCGCGCCTCGACGCCCTCGGGCAACCGGACTTCCTCGATCGGTTCCGGCCGGTCGTCGTATTCCAGACGCAGCGCCCGGCAGATCGTCGCGTGCATGTCGTACAGGGTGGTGATGTAGGTGAGTTCCAGGATCTCCTGATCGCTCAGCGCCGCCCGCAACGCCGCGAACACCTCGTCGGGCACCCGGCCGCCGTCGTGGACGAGCGCGTCGGTATAGGCCAGAACCGCCCGTTCGAGCGGTGTGAAAGCATCGCTGATCTGCCAGTGCGGGATCGCCGCGATCTTTTCCTCGGGTACCCCGAGCGAGCGCATCTGCTTACAGTGCTGGGAGAAGACGAACTGGCTGCCGCGGGCGAATCCGGCCCGGCACTGCCCGAGTTCGCGCAGGGTGGGATCGAGGGTCGCGTTGCGGTACACCGCGAAACCCCGGACCGCGTGCCGGAAGACATCGGGTGACTGGGCGAATACAGTCCACCAGTCGCCGGGGGTGGCGTGGACGGTGCCGTGGTCGACGGCCGGATCCCGGTCGGGTCCGAACAGCCGGTCGTAGTAGAACAGGATCCGTTCGTCGGTGACCTCGGCGCGCGGAATTTCCCGCAATCTGGGCAAGGTGGGCTCCTTTTCGGCTGTTCGGCTCAGTACGCCGCGGGGACGCGGCGGTCGGCGGCGGTCTTCGGTTCGTGCGAGATATCCGCTTCGGTGAAGGTGCGCGTCCAGCAGGCGAATTCGAGCAGGACCCCGTCCGGGTCCTGGAAGTAGAACGAACGCACGAAGGTCCCGGGATGTACCTCCCGCGATACCCCGGCGCGGCTGTCGTCGTGATTGAGCACGCGACTGACCTCGATACCTTCGGCGCGCAACCGCTCGTAGTATTCGTCGAATTTCTCCGGCGGGACGGCGAAGGCGACGTGGTTCATCGAGCCCACCGCGCTGACGAGTTCCCCCGCGTCGGGCAGCCCCTTGGGTGCCGCCACACCCGGCGCCGCGTCGGGCGCGTCGGCCAGCCAGAAGAAGGCGAGCGTATTGCCGTTGCCGCAGTCGAAGAAGAAATGCTGGCCCAGATCCCCGGGTAGTTCGATGGTCTTGATCAACGGCATACCGAGTACGCCGGTGTAGAAGTCGACGGTCCGGCGCATATCGGAGCACACCAGCGCCAGATGATTGATCCCACGTAGCTCGTACCTCGGGTCGGTGTCGTTCATCGCGATCCTTCCTATGGGCGACAATGTCGCGTAGGCGGCAGCTCAGGCGGCCGCAGGAGGAGCGGAACATGACTTGACAGTCATGTCAGCTTCGGGAATAGTCTGTCCCGTGGCGAAGTCATCTGTCAACAGCTCCCCCGCTTCGGTCGACACACTGACCCCCCGGGGACGCAAGACGCGTGACGCACTACTGGACGCGGCACGCACCGTCTTCGAGACGGTCGGTTTCCTGGACGCGCGGGTGGAGCAGATCGCCCAGGAAGCCGGGGTCTCCTACGGCACCTTCTATCGATACTTCGAATCGAAGGACGATGTCTTCGGAGAACTCAGCAATCGTCTCTTCGAGGATATGCACCGGCGCGAACCCGCCGCGGCCGGCCTGCCCCCCGCCGAACGACTGATCGCCTCGAACAGGTCGTATTACCAGGCCTACCGGCGCAACGCGCCCATGATGGCGATCATCGAACAGGTCGCGACCTTCAACGACGAATTCCGCCTGCTCCGGCACGAGCACCGCCACCAGCTCATCGATCGCACGGCACGCGCGATAGCCCGCTGGCAGTCCGAGGGTCTCGTCCCCGCCGGACTCGACCCCGAACTGGCCGCCCGCGCCATGTCCGCGATGGTGGATCACACCCTCTACCTGTGGCTGATCCAGGGTGAGGACGCCGACGAGGAGGCGTTGCTCGAAACTCTCGATCGAATGTGCGTGGGCGCACTGCATCTCGATCGAACGCCCTGACCGACGCCACCGCGTCGTACCGCACGAATCCGGCTTCTCCCGCGGGACCTCCCGACGGTCCGACACCTCGTTCGTTCCGACAGCCACCCCCTGCCGTTCCGAGGAGGCAAGTATGACAACGGATCCGCCGGCCGGCGCGGACACGCCGTTACGCGGCCCGCTCGAGGGCTATCGCGTACTGGAACTCGGCACCCTGATCGCGGGCCCCTATTGTGGCCGCCTGCTCGGCGATCTGGGCGCCGACGTCATCAAGATCGAAGCACCGGACCGCCCCGATCCGCTGCGCGAATGGGGCCAGGCCGAAGGCGGGCACCAGTATTTCTGGACGGTCCATGCCCGCAACAAACGCTGTATCGGGGTCGACCTGCGGACCGACGCCGGCCGTGCGGTGTTCCTCGACCTGGTCCGCACCGCCGATGTGGTGGTGGAGAGTTTCCGGCCCGGCACCCTGGAGCGCTGGGGCCTCGGCTACGACGTCCTGGCGGCGATCACACCCGGTCTCGTCCTCGCCCGGGTCTCCGGCTACGGCCAGACCGGCCCGTACGCCGCCCGGCCCGGTTACGCATCGGTCGCCGAGGGCATCAGCGGTCTCCGGTATCTCAACGGCTTCCCCGGTCAGGCTCCGCCCCGCATCGCCCTGTCACTCGGCGACAGCCTCGCCGGTATGTTCGCCTTCCAGGGCGTACTCGCCGCGCTACTGGTCCGTGAACGCACCGGACGTGGACAGATCGTCGACGCGGCCCTCACCGAGGCGTCGTTGGCGATACAGGAGTCCACGGTGCCCGACTACCAGAAGACCGGTCACATCAGGCAGCCGTCGGGCACCCGGCTGGACCGGATCGCACCGTCGAACCTGTACCGGGCGAAGGATGGTCTCTGGGTCATCATCGCGGCCAATCAGGACACCGTGTTCGCACGGCTGGCGGCGGCCATGGGCCGGCCCGGACTGGCGACCGACCCCCGCTACATCGACCACCCCGCCCGCGGCCGCAACCAGGACGAACTCGACGAGATCATCGCGGCCTGGGCGGTCGAATACCCCGCCGCCGAACTGATCGACCTGCTCGCCGGCGCCGGTGTCGTCGCGGGTCCGGTCAATACGGTCGCCGAGGTGATGGCCGACCCGCAGTTCCGCGCCCGGGATCTGTTCGTGGATCACCACGACCCCGCGGCCGGGCCGGGCGACCCCGGATACGATCCGGTGCCGGTCAAGGGTGTCGGGATCGTGCCCAGACTCAGCGAGACGCCGGGCGGCGTCCGGTGGGGCGGGCCCAGCAAGCCCGGCACCCATACCGACGAGGTGCTGGGCGAGGTGCTCGGATACGACCCCGACCGGCTGCGCGAACTCCGCGCCCAGGGGACGGTCGGATGACCGGCGCACGGCAGGTCGATATCCGTGAGGTCGCGCCCCGCGACGGCCTGCAGAACGAAGCACCTGTCTCCACCGAGGCAAAGCTCGAACTCGTGGCGGCCCTGGCCGCGACCGGGGTCGGCCGGATCGAGGTGACGTCGTTCGTCTCCCCCCGTGCGATACCGGCTCTGGCCGATGCCGAACTGGTCGCGTCCCATCTGCATCGCTGGCCCGATATCGCGTTCTCCGCGCTGGTGGCCGGAATCGGCGGAGTCCGGCGGGCGCTGGCCGCGGGCGTGACCCGGCTCGAATACGTGGTCTCGGCATCCGACGGGCACAGTCTCGCCAATGTCGGTCGCACCAGCGCGGAGTCAGTGGCGTTGATCGGCTCCGTCGCCGAACTGGTCCACCGGGCAGGTGGTGAGCTGGAGGTGATCGTCGCGATCGCGTTCGACTGCCCCTTCGACGGTCCCACTGCACCACACCGGGTCGCCGAGATCGCGGCGCGGGCGGTGGCCGCCGGCGCCGACAGTCTTTCCGTCGCCGATACTGTCGGCACGGCCACACCGCGCCGGGTCGCCGAGGTGGTCGACCTCGTCCGTGCCGCCACCCCGGCGGTCGAACTCGGCCTGCATCTGCACAACACCAGGGGTCAGGGCCTGGCCAACGCCTGGTCGGGACATCTCCACGGGATCCGCCGGTTCGATTCCGCCGCAGGCGGTTTCGGCGGATGCCCGTTCGCTCCCGGCGCCGGCGGCAATATCGCCACCGAGGAACTGGTCTACCTGTTCGAAGACAGTGGAATCGCCACCGGGATCGACCTCGCCGCGACCCTGGATGCGGCGGCTCTGGCCGCCCGTCTGCTCGGCAGATCCGCCGACAGCAATCTGCTCCGCGCCGGTGGGCGGCTGCATCCCTCGTCCGGGTCCCGGCGCTGAGCCCACCGCGGGCCCATCGACAACCGGGACCTCGCCGAAAGTAGAGGACACACGATGAACGAACTGGCCGATCGCTTCTTCACGGCCGTCAGCGCCGGCGATATCGCGACGCTGACCGAACTGTACGATCCGGACGCCCGGATCTGGCACAACGACAAGGGCACTGCGGACACCGTCGCCGAGAACCTGCGGGTTCTGCGCTGGCTCTCGCGCAGCCTCGAGAACATGCGCTACGAAGATATCCGCCGATACCCGCTACCCGACGGTTTCGCCCAGCAACACGTCCTGCGCGGGGAGCTCCCCGGCCACGGACCGCTCGAAGTTCCGGCGAGCCTGTTCGTCGAGGTCCGGGACGGGCGCATCGTCCGGATCGACGAATACGTCGACTCCGCGGCGACCCTGCCGCTGCGTGAGTACGCCGCCGGCCGGAAGGAGAGCTGACGCCATGGACGATCGCCTGCACGAACTCACCGCGCGGATGCGCGGTTTCATCGATGACGAGGTCATCCCGCAGGAGCCGGCCCTGATCCGCGACGACGCCGCCGCCCACACAGTGCTCGCCGGACTGCGCACTCGGGCGAAGGAACTCGGGATCTGGGCGCTCGGACATCCCGCCGAGGTCGGCGGCGGTGGGCTGCCGTTCCTCGACTTCGTCTACCTCAACGAGATCATCGGCCGCTCCGAATTCGGTCAGCTCGCGGTCGGGTCGGTCTCCATGCAGGACACCCTCATGTTGCATCTGCACGGGACCGGGGAACAGCGGCGCCGGTGGATCCCGGGCCTGGTGTCCGGAGCGATCCTGCCCTCGGTGGGACTGACCGAACCCGAAGTCGCCGGTTCGGATCCGACGCTGATCGAGACCCGCGCGGTGGCCGACGGCGACAGCTGGGTCATCGACGGACACAAATGGTTCACCACAGGCGCCCGGCAGGCCGCGTTCTGCACCGTATTCGCCCGCACCGAACCCGACAGCGCGCCGCGCCATGCCCGGATCAGCGCGATCATCGTGCCGGTGGATACGCCGGGTTTCGAGATCGTGCGTTCGATCCCGACGATGGGGCACGACCCCAGCGACCACTACGAGGTACGCCTCACCGATGTCCGCGTCCCCCTGGAAAACCTGCTCGGCGAACGCGGTAAGGGCTTCGCCGTGGCGCAGGACCGGCTGGGTGCCGGCAGGATCTTCCACGGGATGCGCTGGCTGGGTCAGGCCCAGCGAGCCTACGAACTGATGTGCGCCCGTGCGAACACCCGCTTCGCGCACGGATCGCTCCTGGCCGAGAAGGGCGAGATCCACCGCTATATCGCCGAATCCGCCGCTCAGATCCACGCCGCGCGCCTCATGACCCTCGATGCCGCGCAGACGATGGATGCCGGGGACGACTACCGCGTAAAGGTCGGGCTGGTGAAGTTCTGGGGTGCCCGGATGCTGCACGATGTGGTCGATCGCGCCATCCAGGTGCACGGCGCGCTCGGTCTCACCGCCGACACCCCGCTGGAGCGGATGTACCGGCAGGCGCGGTACGCCCGCGTCTACGACGGCCCCGACGAGGTGCACCGGATGTCCACGGCGCGACGCCTGCTCCGCGACCCCGGGGCCGCGCCGTGGCGGTGACCGCCGGGCCGCCGCCCCTGGCAGACGGCATCCGAACGGTTCTGGGCGCGGCCACCGGCACAGACCTGCGCGTCACCGG
>JABFXT010000502.1 GCA_013361595.1 Nocardia sp.
CCTCGCGCCGAGCACCTTCGTCGACTCCGCGGACGATCTCGCGCCGGGCACCGGAGCCGTGATGCGCAGGTCGGGTAAGCGCTGCGCGGTCTACCGTGACACGGCGGGGCGGCTGCACACGGTTTCGGCCGTCTGCACCCACCTCGGTTGTCTCGTCGCGTTCAACGATGCCGAAACCAGCTGGGATTGCCCGTGCCACGGGTCGCGCTTCGATATCGACGGCGCGGTGCTGGAGGGCCCGGCCACCACACCGCTTCGTCCGCTCGGCACCGACGATGTCTGACCCGGGCCGGCGCGGTCGCGAGGTCGGCGGTGCGGCCGCGTCGGCCTTCGGGACCACCTCGCGAGCCTCAGTCGCTACCCGGCGGCACCGCGGGGGCGAACACGCAGTACATGCGTAGTTGTGTCTCCGCGACGATCGTGTGGCGTTCGTGCTCGTCGAGTAGGTACATGGTGCCGGGGGCCAGGGTGTGCGTGATGTTGTTGTCGTGGTCGACCAGCCGGCCGTGGCCTTCGAGGAGCCAGACGGCTTCGATGTAGTCGGGGTAGTGCAGTGGGGTCCGCGTTCCCGCGGCAACGGTGGTTTCGTGGTAGGAGAAGCCGACATCGTCGTCGGAGAGCACGATGCGTTTCGAGGTCCAGTGCTCACTATCGACCTGCCGGTCGGTTCCGCTGATCTCAGCGGTTGTTCGGACTATCACGGGTTTCCTCCTTTTTCGCGGTGAGCAGGAATTCCAGTAGTTCGTCGGTCGCGCGGCGGGCTTCGGGGATGCTCTTCATGATCCAGTTGTGGAACATGCCGGGGTATTCGCGCAGTTCGACGGGCACCCCCGCGGCGTCGCCGAGTTCTGCGACGCGCCGGGCGTCGGGTAGCAGAATGTCGCGGTGGCCGATGAACACGATCGTGGGGGCGATACCGGTGAGGTCGGCGAAAGCCGGACTGATCTCGGCGTCGTACAGCGTCCGCGAGCCGGCGTACCAGCGGCCCGCCTGTTTCAGGCCGGTGACACCGAGTTCGGGGTCGCGACCGTCGAGAGACAGCGACAACGAGTCGTCGGTGGCCAGATCGATCCAGGGCGAGAACAATGCGAGAGCGCCCGGTTGCGGTTCTCCACGTTCACGCAGGTGGCGTGCCAGGGTCAGTGCGAGGGTGCCGCCGGCGGAGTCGCCGAAGACGATCCGGTTGTTCGGCGCGGTGCCGGCGGTGACCTCGGAGTAGGCCTTTTCGACCATGTCGATGATCGCTACGTGGTCGTGCTCGGGCGCCAACGGATACATCGGCAGCGTGTACGTGCATCCGAGCCGCTCGACGATCCGGCGGGCGAAGTGCCAGTGGTGGGGTTCGGGTGCTTCGACGAATCCCCCGCCGTGCATGTGGAAGATATGCCACGGCGAGGTCGGGCCGTGCCGGGGCGCGATGGTGTAGACGTGCCGACTGTCGATCATCCGGTCGGTGATGTGGTGGCTGTGGAGCATACGGCGGGGTGGGCGGGATCGTCGCGCCTCCTGATGGCGGCGCAGCTGTTCACGCATCACGGGCGGGTCGGCGTAGAAGCGTTTGTTGCGCCGTATCCGCATCCACGCGATCAGGGTCCGCGCGGCGCAGGACGTCACGATCCTGTCCTCCTGTTCGGTGCAGAGGTCGATGCTCCATGGCGAGCTACCCGGTAGCGCCACGGAGTAACACCGGATCTCGCCCCGGCGGTACGCCGAGAGCCGCCCGGAGAACGGCTCCCGACAGCGATCGCGGTTCCGGACCGGCGAGAGGGGGCTGACGGTATACAGAGGGTATGCCGAGTCCTCACTGGCAGCCGTTCCTGATCGCGGCTCCGCTGATCGCTTTCACGCCGGGTGCGAACCAACTGCTGTCGCTGCGCAACGCGGTGCAGCAGGGGACCGTGGACGCGCTGGTGGCTGTGGCCGGCCGGCTGTCGGCTTTCCTGCTCCTCGTCCTCGCGACCGCGGTGGGGCTGGGCGAGCTGCTGGTCACTTCCGAGCCGGTGTTCACGGTCGTGAAATGGTGCGGGGTCGCGTATCTGCTCTATCTCGGGGGATACATGCTCTATCGGAGCCGCGCCGCCGGGCCACCGGACGCCCCCGGCAGCCCGGCGCCGGACTCGCGGCCGCCGCGACGAACGCGTCGACAACTGACTCGCCAGGAGTTCGTGGTGGCGCTCACCAATCCCAAAGCGCTGCTGTTGTTTGCCGCGCTTCTGCCCCAATTCGTGGATCACGCGGCGGGGTCGGTGAATGCGCAACTGATCGCGCTGGGCGTCGCCTACCTCGCTGTCGAGTTCGTCGCGGCGACGGTGTACGCGGGAGTCGGCGGAACCCTCAACTCGTTCGACATCAGAGCACGCACTCGGCGGCTGCTGGATCGTGGCACCGGTGCCACCATGCTCGTCGTCGCGGGCGGGCTCGTCTTCACCCACCAGTGAGCCGACGCTGCCCGTCTCGGGGCGTGCCGTGACATCGGGGCACGGCACGCGTTCCGCCCGGTCGGATGCCGGTGCCGGCCGGCATACCGCGTATCCGTGGTCAGTGTCGCCCGGATATCAGCTCTTGGGATTTGGTTTTCAGCCCCTGTGCCATCAGGTGCCACCCGTCGGGATCGCCCCGCAGTATCGCCTCGGCGGTGGATTTCATCTGTTCCCAGGTGGCATGGGGTGGGATGGGCGGGACCTCGGGGTCGCAGCGGACATCGAGGACGGTCGGCCGGTCCGCGGCGAGCGCTCGGCGCCAGGCCGGAGCGAGCTCGGCGGGATCGTCGACCGTGATCGCGTCCAGGCCGGACGCACGGGCGAGGTCGGCGTAGGAGACATCGGGAAGTGATTGCGACTCTTCGAATTTGGGTGATCCGCCCATCGAACGGAGTTCCCAGGTGACCTGATTGAGGTCGTTGTTGTGGAATACGCAGATCACCAGCCGGGGGTCGCTCCATTGCCGGTGGTAGCGGTGGATGGTGAGAAGTTCGGCCGTGCCGTTCATCTGCATGGCGCCGTCGCCGACCAAGGCGATCACCGGCCGGTCCGGGTGGGCGAATTTGGCGCCGATCGCATACGGGACGCCGGGGCCCATGGTGGCGAGGGTGCCGGAGAGCGAACCGCGCATCCCCGGGCGCATCCGCAGACAGCGGGCGTACCAATTGGTGGACGATCCGGAGTCGGCGGTGAAGATCGCGTTCTCGGGCGCCAGCTGGGACAGTTCCCAGACGATCCGCATCGGGTTGACCGGTTTCGCCTCCAGCATCGACTGCCGTTCGACGGTGTCCCACCAGCGGGCGACGTTGGCTTCGACGGTCTCGCGCCACTTCCGGTCGGTTTTCCGGGTGAGCAGCGGGAGCAGTTCGGTGAGCGTACCGGCCGCGTCACCGACCAGGTTGACCTCGGTCGGGTAGCGCATGCCGATCATGGTGCCGTCGATATCGATCTGGATCGCGCGAGCCTGCCCGAACTCCGGGAGGAACTGGGAGTAGGGGAAATTCGAGCCGATGATCAGCAGTGTGTCGCAATCGCGCATCAGCTCGTAGCTCGGGCGGGTACCGAGCAGGCCGATGGAGCCGGTGACATAGCTCAGGTCGTCGGGCAGCACATCCTTGCCGAGCAGCGCCTTGGCCACGCCGGCGCCGGTGAGTTCGGCGAGTTCGGCGACCTGATCGGCCGCCGCGCGTGCGCCCTGCCCCACCAGGATCGCCACCCGTGAGCCCGCCTCGATGATCTCGGCCGCCCGCCGGATATCGGCTCGGTCGGCGGTGACCGTGCTGTGCAGCCGGCCGGGCGGGCTGGAGGGGACCTCTTTGAAAGCGTGTTCTGGTGGGTGGTATTCCTCTTCTTGCAGGTCGGCCGGGATGATCACGGCGGTGGGGGCGCGCCGGGTGCGAGCGGCGCGGAAGGCGCGATCGAGAGCGTTGGGCAGCTGATCGGCGACATTGACCTCGACCAGATAGTCCGAGGCCACGTCCTTGTAGAGGCTCTGCAGGTCGATTTCCTGCTGATAGCTGCCGCCCATCGCGCTGCGTGCGGTCTGTCCCACGATGGCCACTACCGGGACATGGTCGAGTTTGGCGTCGTAGAGGCCGTTGAGCAGGTGGACCGCGCCGGGTCCGGACGTGGCGGTGCAGACCGCCACTTCGCCGCTGAATTTGGCGTAGCCGACCGCTTGGAATGCGGCCATCTCCTCGTGCCGGGCCTGGACGAAGGCGGGATCGTTGCCGGCGCGTCCGAAGGCGGCGATCAAGCCGTTGATCCCGTCGCCCGGATAGCCGAAGACGTGCTGGACGCCCCATTCGCGCAATCTCTGCAGGATGTAGTCGCCGACCTGGTCAGCCATTGTTCCTCTCCTGTCGCCGTGCGGGTGTCGTCGCCGGGCGTGCTACCCGTCCGCGACGCGGCCAATCGGGTGAGCAGTCGCCGATGTCGTGAGGAGGCGGAACCAGTGGCTGGGGAGTAGGGCGCGCGGCTCGGCCCGGTACGCGAACGGTGCTCAGCGCGGGTCGGCGCGGCACCGGCGTACAGGCCTTGCGCGGCGGGAACGATCCGACCGCCACAAGTCGCTCTCAGCGCGCTCGCGGCATCGTGGCGGCGGCTACAGCGTCTGTCGCGTCGTCGTGGCCGGCGATTACCTGACCGGCGCGATACTGCGCTCGCCGTTCCGCTGTGCGCGCGGGCACGTCCGGGGTTATCCACGGGGTCCGGGAAGCGGGCACACTCGGCACGGTATCGGCGGTGCGCTCGCTCAGTTGGAGTGTGGTGAGCGCCCCGACCACGGTGGAACGGATGGGCAGACCGGCCGTTCGCGGATCGGTATCGGCGAGCCGGGCAATGCGAATATTGTCGATGACCAGGCAGATCCGGATCCCGTTGCGGAGATGTGCGGCGCTGTCCTCGGCCAGCGCCGCCAATGCGCGCAGCGAGAGGAAATTGAGCCGGCCGGCATCGACGATCAACGCCGCGCCCACATCGGCAGCGGCAGCGGCGGCATCGCCGATGCGCTGCCGCCACAGCGGCAGGGTGAACGCGTCGGCTTCACCGCGTACGACGAGTACTACGACGTCATTGCGGCGGCGGACCCGGAAGGTCAGTCGTTCTTCGGGTGACCGGCGGGCCGGGCCCGGGGCGGCATGCGGAATCGGGCGGGTACGAGCGTGGGAATACATAA
>JABFXT010000633.1 GCA_013361595.1 Nocardia sp.
GAAGCGGGGGGTTTCGCGGTTCCGGTCGGTGAAGGAGTGTGCCGAGTGGGTGGTGCGACAACTGGAGGAAGCCGGCTACACCACCACCGCACACTGATCCGGTTCGACACCTCCACTGCCTACGTCTCCAGGCCGGCCTGGGCGGACGGAGTCGAGCCGGTACGTCCGAAGCGGGGCCGGTGTATCCGGAGGTGAGCGGGTATGTGGGTGCCGGGGCCGGGTCGGCCGGTGGTCGGCGAGTCGGTCGCTGCCGCAGGTCTGTCGACGCTCCGGGGCCGGTTCGGGACCGGGCGTGTTTGTCGAGCCGCAGCCGGGGAAATACCGCGGCCAGGAGGCCCGATCATGACCGACGACGCGGAGAAACGCTGGCCCGACGACGGGAGCTTCCGCCGGGCGGTGCGCTATGTGCTGGCTGTGCTCGGAGTCGCGGCGCTGGTCTGTGCGGTCGCCGCGGTCTGGGCGGCGACGGGGCGGTGCCGGGACGCCGACGCGCTGCTGTGCGATACGGGCGCTCGGATCGCGGTCCTGTTCGGGCCCGGTCTGGTCTTGCTGGCGGGCGGCGTCGGGGCCTTCGTGGAGACGATCCGGGTCTGGCGGCGGGAGGGGCCCTGGCCGATCTGGCAGGGAGCGGGCTGGTTCCTGTTCTTGATCATGCTCTTCTACCTCGGAATGGGCGCGAGCACAGTACCCGCGGACTGACCGGCGCTGCCCGCCGGGCCGGGTGCCCCCGCGCTGGTGAGGGCAACCGCCCGGTAGCCCTGCTAACTCACCGTCACCTGTGGCAGACTCTCGAGGAATGCTCGGACTACGGCCGCTCGCGACCGTGCGCGGAAGGTGATGCGGGAATTGAGATCGCGATGGATCTGATCGCCATCGAGGGCCGGGTGGCCGCAGACCGGATCGCGGCGCGTGACCGGACGCCGGAGGCCGAACTCCAGCTGGCCAGCACTCTGTGTGAGCTCGCCTCGGCCTATCTGGCCACCCAGACCGACGGTTCGGTGCGCAACCGGGTCGCCGGCGCCCTGGAGCCCGCACAGGAAGCGGTGATGATCCGGCTCCGGTGGTTCACTTCCGGCCATGTGTCGGCGGTATTCGCCAACCAGGTCCAGGACACGCTGCGGCTGCTGGAGCAGGCCGCCCGCGCCATCGGGCATCGCGAACTCGCCACGGCCACCATCCGCGACGCCTGTAACGCGTATACCCGGGTGGCGCACGATCATCCCAACGCGGCGGGTGTCTGCGCGGACGGTCTGTCGAAATGCGGTGTGTGGCTGTGCCGGTTGGATCCGGGCGCGGCCGTGGTGGCCACCGATGAAGCGGTCCGGATCCGGGCCGGGCTGTTCGAGGCCGATGCCGAACAGTCGCGGAAATATCTCGCCACCCTGAACACCCTGCTGCGCACTCTCATGGTGGGCCGGCAGCGGAAGCAGGCGGTGGCCATGTATCGCGAACGCTATACCGCGCTCACCACCGCGGCCATGGCAGCACAGCTGCGGAATCTGAAGATCGAGGAGATCGGCTTCACGAACAAGACGCAGTCGGCCCTGCGCAAGCTGGAATGCCGGACCCTCGAACGGGCCGGTTATCTGACCCAGCAACAGATCCTGTATCAGAGCGCGGGCGATCTGGCCACGATCGAGGAGATCAACTGGCAGCTCGCGCTGATCGGCCTGAAACCGCTGGTCGCCGGCGCGATGCCGGACCAACCGGCCAGGCCGGTGGAGATCGGCTCCTCGTTCGGGGCGCTGAATGTGCTCTGCTCGTCTCCCGACGCGCTGGAGCAGGTGCGCGAGGCAATCGTCGCCGCGTACTCCGCGGCCGGTGCCGAACCGGTGGACATCAACACCGCCTACGGGGTGGACAAGGCACATTGGGGCACCCGGGATCCGCAGCTCAACGCCGCCGCCGAACTCGGTGAGGACATCGTCCTCGTCGAGCGGATGTCGGGTAGCTGGATCGCGGTGAAGAGCCTGAAATGGGAGCTCACGCCGGTCGCGAAGAATCCGCTGGCGCTGGCCCTTTCGCACCAGTGGCCGGTGTTGAGCGTGACGAGTACCGAGAACCTGGCCTACGAGTTGTGCTGGTACGAGCAGGGCGCGGCCACCCAGTACGCCGCACTCGGCCGCCCCGCCGAACCGGTGGCGCTGGATACGCCGCTGGCGCCGTTGGATTTCGGCAAGCTCGCGGACTACGGCGCGGATTACGCCTCGGAGACACAGATCCGTTCCGCGTTCGGTAACGCCGTCATGTTCGCCAAGCTCACCGAGCTCCCGGCCAGCGGTATCCGGCAGGCCGCCGAGGCCGGGCCGCTGGCCGGATACGGCGAGCGGGTGCTGTGTTTCCGGGTGACGGCCGCCCACCGCCCGGCGGTTACGCGCGGGTAGCAACCCGTCTCGCGCGGTCCCGCGAATAAACCGTAACGACCCGGCTTCTGATCCCGAAAAGAATGCCTGGTGAGAGTAGTAGTTTTCGAGACTGAAACGTATTGCTTTCGCTAATGTCTGGGACCGAAGCACGATGCATTGCCGGGAGACCCGCAGTGCCGGGATAGTTGGGCGGTGAGCGGGACCGATGATGGCGTTCGCGCGCATCCCCGGGAACGAGTTGATCTACTGTGTCCAAGCGGCTGCCACTCCCCGAATTCGTTCGGACCTCCCGTTCCAGACCGAGCCGAACGCGCGGCCGCGTCGGTATCCGGACGCGTCTGCTCGCCATCGTTCTCATCACCAGTGTCGCCCTGCTGGCGATCGGGGTCGGCGCGGCGGCATATCTGGTGAATTCCGGTCGCAAGGCCCAGGAATGGGCCGATCTGGCCAGTAGCACCACCACGCCCGCCATCCTCATGGTGCAGGGGCTGGAAGAGGAACGGCGGCTGTCGCTGCTGTATCTGGCGGGCGACCCCGAGGCGCCGGCCGCACTTCTGGACGCACGGAAGCGCTCCGATATCGCCCTGGCCGATGTCACCGCCAAGGGCGATGCGGCCCAGCGGCTCGATCCCGACGGGTCGGCGGGACAGATCGAGGGCTATCGCAAACTCTTCGAGGCTGTACCGAATCTGCGCGCGGCCATCGATGCTCGCGCGATCCCGCGCGAGGACGCGTTCGGATTCTTCAGTTCGGTCATCGAAACCATCATCGGAGCCTCGGTTCTGGCGGCCCGGGTCGCGCCGGACGCCGGTGTCGGTATCGCGCTCAACTACGGTGTCGAACCGTTGCGGGCGGCCGAGTCGCTGTCCAAGGCCGATACCCTGGGCGCTGTCGCACTGACGCTGGGTGAGCTGACCGATGTACAGCTGCTCGAATTCAACCGGCAGGTCGGTGAATTCCGGGGCGAGGTGGCATATTCGGCCACCCTGCTGAAGGGCGAGCGGCTCGCCCAGTTGCAGGCGCTCACCGCGTCGCCGGCCTGGCACCGGCTGATCGCCATGCAGGACGCCGTCATGGTGCGCGGCCCGATAGCGGCCGATGACGCGGAGTCCGGCAGCAGCACGAGTGAACGCAGTGGCACCCGTACCGGTTCCGGCTACGGCACCGACGACGAGTCCGCGGATTCCGATCTGCCCGCCCTGCCCCTGACCGTCGCCGATTGGCAGCGGGCCTCCGGTGAAGTGGTGTCGGCCCTGCTGAAGCTCTGGGAGGGCCAGAGCGCCGACGCCCACGCCATCGGTCGCGCCCAGGGCGCCGATACCGCGAACGGATCG
Organism: Nocardia sp.; assembly: GCA_013361595.1. Taxonomy (GTDB): domain Bacteria; phylum Actinomycetota; class Actinomycetes; order Mycobacteriales; family Mycobacteriaceae; genus Nocardia. The sequence goes on from JABFXT010000633.1 coordinate 3,701, forward strand.
CTGGCCGGCGGCGCCGCGGTACTGCTCATCACCGGCTTGGCCTTCCTCGCCGCCCTGCTGCTGGCGAATCGCTTCATCGCCCGTATGCGCCATCTGCGCGACGACACCCTGGAACTCGCCGACCAGCGGTTGCCCGACATCATGGCGCGCCTCGACCGGGGCGAGCAGGTCGATTCGGCCGCCGAAGTGGCGCGGCTGGACTTCGGTACCGATGAACTCGGCGAGGTGGCCGACGCGTTCAACCGTGCCCAGGTGGCCGCGGTCTCCGCGGCGGTCGCCGAAGCGCAGACGCGGGCCGGTTTCCACACCGTCTTCCTCAATATCGCCCACCGCAACCAGCTGGCCGTGCACCGCCAGCTCTCGCTGCTGGACAAGGCCGAACGGCAGGAGGAGAACGCCGATCAGCTCGAACTCCTCTTCCAGCTCGACCATCTCGCCACCCGCGCCCGGCGCCACGCCGAGAACCTGATCGTGCTCGGCGGCGAACAATCGGGCCGCCGCTGGCGCAATCCGGTCCCGCTGTGGGAACTGATCCGCGGTGCCGTCGCGGAAAGCCTGGACTACACCCGGATCCACACCGGACGTGTTCCCGATGTCCTGATCGCGGGCAAGGCCGTAGCCGACCTGATCCATCTGCTCGCGGAGCTGATGGACAATGCGACCGCGTTCTCGCCCCCCGAATCCCAGGTCGAGGTCTCGGCGACGGTTGTCGGCAAGGGTGTGGCGGTCGAGGTCGCGGATCAGGGCCTCGGGATGTCCGAGGAGGAGATCGCCGAGCGCAATACCCTGCTGGCCGAACCACCGGATTTCGGGGTCGCCGCGCTCACCGGTGACACCCGGCTCGGACTGTTCGTGGTCGCCACCCTGGCCGCCCGCCACGGTGTCACGGTGCGCCTGACCGATTCGGTGTACGGCGGGATCAAAGCCATCGCGCTGATCCCGACCGCGCTCACCGAATCCGGCGGGTCCGACCGGTCCGCGCGGCCGGCGCTCGAACCGGCCGCGGCGCCGGCACCGGCAGCGGTAGGCCACGGCGCCGACCGGTCCGACCACGCCCCCGACAACGCACCGCACGGATCGACGGGCGCCCACCCGGTGACCGTGATCTCGAAACCGCGGCCGGACGAGGGGCCCCGACCGGCGTTGCCGCGCCGCCGGCGGCAGTCCGCCGACGCGGATACCGGGGTGATTCCGATCGTCGATCTGCCACCCACTCGCACGCCGGAACAGGCCCGGAATCTCATGTCCGCCATCGAGGGCGGCACCCGCAACGGCCGCCGGCCCCACAACGGCTCTCCCACAACCGATCGCACTCGAGAAGAAGGCACCGATGACGACTCCTCCGCGTACTGATCTGAGCTGGCTGCTGGAAGAACTGGTGAGCGGATTGCCGGACGCCGAATCCGCGGTCCTGCTCTCCACCGACGGGCTGCTGATGGGGCATTCGGCG
>JABFXT010000270.1 GCA_013361595.1 Nocardia sp.
GATCGGGCCGGTATCGGAACCACTCCACCACGGCAGCTTCCGCAACAGCACAGTGAGATATCCCGGGCCGGGCGACAGCAGGAACGCCCAGCCCACGATATTGGCGACGGCGGGCATGACGATCGGCAGGATCGGGATGATCCGCAGGAAGCCGAGCCGATCCGGGAGCCGGCTCGCGGCGAAGGCGAGCAGGGTGCCGAACACCATCGCGATCACCAGCGACCCCAGCGCCAGGGCGACGGTCGTCGCGATGGTCTCGCCGATATCGAAGCGGGTGTACTGCGCCCGATAGCCGCGCGCGCCGTCGGCGAAGGCCAGCGATTGCAGCCGGATCAGGGGCAGCCCCCCCAGGTAGGCGAGCACCGCCAGCAGGGCCAGATAGCCCAGGCGCGAACGCCATTGCGTGGGGAGAGCGAACGACCGGGGTGCGGCCGCGGTCACGGTGGCCATCAGGCTTGTCCGCCCGCGCTGACGGCCACCGGCTCGGGCGCCGCGACGGGGGTTGCGCCCGGTTCCGCGAATACACGCAGCGCGGCCGGGGAAAAACTCACCACCAGTGGCGCACCCGGGGTGCTGCCGCGCAGTGCCGCGCTGTGCTGGGCCGCGGGTACGCGCAGGATCAGCTGGTCACCACCGGTTTCGACGGTCACGTCGAAGTACCGTCCACCGTATTCGTAGGTCACGAGTTCGGCGTGCAGGGCGACATTTCCGAGGGGCACTTCGTCGGCGGTGCCGTGCAGTGCGACATCGTCGGGACGCAACCGCGCCACCGCGGTGCTGTGCTCGTCGGCCGAATCACGCACCACCGCGTGGGTCAGATCGATGGAATCCCCGGCTGCCGTGGCCCATCCGTCGTGGTCGCGGCGCAGCGACAATCGGTTGCTCATCCCGATGAAGGCGGCCACATAGTCCGAGACCGGATTCTCGAACACCCGTTCCGGTTCGTCGTACTGTTCGATCTTCCCGGATTTCATGATGGCCAGCCGGTCCCCCAGCGCGAAGGCCTCGGCCTGGTCGTGGGTGACGAATACCGCGGTGAACCCGAGCCGCTGGTGCAGCTGATGGATCTGGGAACGCACCTGATCGCGCAGGCGCGCGTCCAGATTGCTGAGCGGCTCGTCGAAGAGCACCAGATCCGGACGCGCCACCAGACCGCGGGCGACCGCCACCCGCTGTTGCTGACCACCGCTCAATTGCGCGGGATAGCGATCGAGCAGTGCGCCGCAATCGACCATCTCGGCGGCCTTCTCGACCGCCCCCTCCGCCACGGCCGTTTTCATCTTCCGCACTTTCAGCGGGTATCGGATGTTGTCGCGCACGGTCATATGCGGCCACAGCGCGTACGACTGGAACACCATGCCGATATTGCGTTTGTGCGCGGGCACGTTCACCCGGGCGGCGGCGTCGAAGACCGGCCGTTCCTTGAAGGCGATCGAACCGCCCTGCGGATTCTCCAGCCCGGCCAGACAGCGCAACGTGGTCGTCTTCCCACAACCGCTCGGCCCGAGCAGAACCAGGAACTCCCCCTCTTCGATGGTGAGATCGAGCTGGTCGACGACGGTATTGGCGCCGTAGGTCTTGGTGAGGCCGGACACGGTGAACTTCGACGTCATCTCATGCCTTCCGGGTCGAGAGTTTCGGGGTACGGACACCGGCGGCGGTCCCGCCGTCGACCAGGAGGTCGATTCCGGTGACATAGCTGCTGTCGGCACTCGCCAGAAAAGCGATCACCGCCGCGACCTCCTCGGGTGAACCGCGGCGCTGCATGGGAATACTGCGGACGTAGCTGTCCATATCGTCGGCGGCGAAACCGGGTGCCGAGGTGATCTCGGTGGTGATACTGCCCGGGCAAACCGAATTGATCCGGATCCCCTGCTCGGCCAATTCCAGTGCGGCAACCTTGGTCAGGGCGCGCACCCCGGATTTCGCCGCACCGTAGGCACCGAGTTCGGCGGTCGCGAGGACCCCGCGCAGCGACGAGATGGTCACGACGGCGCCGCCGTCGGTCATGGCCGCCGCGGCGGCCCGCAGTCCGAGGAAGGTCCCGACCAGATGCTGGTCGATCATCCGGCGGAACTGGTCGAGCGTGGTCTGCGCCAGCGTCGCCTTCAACGCGGTCCCCGCCGAGTTCACCAGCACGTTCATCCGGTGACCGGCCCGCTCCATCCCGGTGACCGCGGCCTGCCAATCGGCTTCGTCGGTGACGTCGAGATGGCGGTAGTGCGCGCGGGGTCCGAGGGCCAGCGCGCGTGCGCGGCCGGCGATATCGTCGACGTCGGTGAGATAGACGGTCGCGCCCGCGGCGGCGAACAGTTCGGCGGTCGCCCCGCCGATTCCTCCGGATGCCCCGGTGACCAGCACGTGGGTACCGTGCAGGGGCTCGGCCCTGGTGTGCATGCCTGTCCTTTGTCGGTCGGTGTGAATCGGAGCCCGATCAGCTCTGGAAGCGCCGCGCCCATTCCTGGGAGTACTGGGCGACCTTGTCCGGGGTGAGATCGGCGGTATCGGGCGAGGCGATCTCCTGCGCCTGGACGACCGCGCCCGGAATATCGGGCAGGGCGGCCGCGTATCCGTCGTTCAGGGCCGTCTGCCCCTCCCGGGTCGCCATGAAATCGACGAGGACCTGCGCCGCGTTCGGATGCGGCGCGACATTCACGGCATGGCTGTACCAGGGTGTGCCCCAGGGTTGCGACGGCAGTGCCCAGCCGACCGGAGCACCGGCCGCCACTTCGGTGACCAACGGTTGTACCGACGGGGTCGCGACGATCTCACCGGAAGTGAGCGCCTGGGCGATGCCCAGGGCGCTGGGATAGATACGCGGTTTCAAGGCGGCGAGCCGATCCCAGTAGTCGTCCCCGTAAGTCCGAGCGTAGAACCGGTAGAGGTCCACATAGGAAGCGATCCCGGTGGGATTGACAATGCCGATCTTGCCGCGATATTTCGGATCGAGGAGGTCTTGCGGGGAGCGCAGGCCACCGGGCACCGCCGCGGTATTCCAGCCGAGGGCGAAAACGGCGGCGCTGCTGAGCGCGAACCGGTTCTCGAGCAGGCTGTGCTCCGGCTGGTATTCCGGCGCGCGCAGATGCGGGCCGACGAGATCGGCGGAATAGCTGCCCGATCGGGCCGCATTGCTGATCCATATCGCGTCGGTGAGCATATGGACGTCGGCCGTACCGCGCCCGGTGCGGTTCTCGGTTTCCACCCGGGGGTTGATATCCGCGTCGGTGCCCCGGACGAATTCCAGATCTATCCGCGGATACTTCTTTTCGAACGCGGTCTCGAGCCGTTCGAGATTGGCGGGCTTCTGACTCGAATAGAGCAGTACGCTGCCCTCTTTTTCGGCGGCCGCCTCGACGTCGGACCAGGCGCCGGTGACGGGCCCGGTGGCGCCGGGACTCGCCCCGCACGCCGCCAGAACCGAGGTGACAGCGAGGGCTGCCGCAGCCGCCGTGGCCTTGAACAACAACTTCATGGTGCGAATACCCACATCCCGCAGAACTGAACTGATGTCAGTTTGAAACTATGCCAAACCCATTGTGGTGTCAATCACTGTGTGGCAATAATATGAAGTGAATCCAGTTCAAGGAGGAACGGTGATCTCGCCTCTCATATCGTCCCCACTGCGGATCGGCCCCCTGACCCTGCGCAACCGTCTCGTCGCCACCGCACACGGATCCGGGGTGGTCAGCGCGGGCGCGGCCCAGCCCGGGGACGACGACTACTGGCGACGATGCGCAGCCGGCGGCGCCGCCGTGGTGATCGCCGGCGGCACCGTGGTGAGCCCGGACTCGGGGAACCGGACCGGCAATATCACCGACGCGTCGGATCCGGCCGGCCTGCCGGGATTGGGTCGCCGGGCGCGCGCGATCGCGGCGGAAGGCGCAATCCCGGTCTGCCAGCTGGTCCACCTGGGGCGCGAAACGCGCGGCGCCGCGAGATGGGAGCACCCGGTTGCGCCCTCGGATATCCGCTCACCTCGCGAACCCGTCCGGGCACGCGTGCTCTCCGACGCCGATATCGACGATATGGTCGCCGCGTTCGTACTCAGTTCGCGGCATGCCGCCGAGGCGGGGTTCGCCGGGGTGGAACTGCACGCGGCCCACGGATACCTGCTGGCCCAGTTCCTCTCCGCCGGTTCGAACACCCGCCCGGACGCGGCCACGGCGGCCGGGCGGGCCGCCGTACTGCACCGGTTGCACAGCGCGATCGCCACGGTCTGTCCCGAACTCGTCCTCGGCGTTCGCCTTTCGATCGACGGCGCCGAGGAAGCCGGGTTGGATACAGAAGGCCTCTGCGAACTACTGCCGCTACTGGACATGTTCGACTACATCAACGTGACGGTGGGCGTGCGCACCACCTATGTCCGCGATATGGCAACCGCCGCTCCCCCACTGCTACCGGTGATACACCGGTTACGCGCGGCGACCGATCGGCCGCTGCTGGTCTCCCAGGCATTCCGGACCCGGGCCGATATCGAGGCGGCGCTGGCCGCGGGCGCGGATCTGGTCGGTATGGCGCGACCGTTCATCGCCGATCCGGATTTCGCGGTGAAACTGCTGCGCGGCGAGGACTCCCGGATCCGTCCGTGCGTCTCCTGTAACGAGGACTGCCGGTCGTTCACCCCGGTGCTGCTCTGCTCGGTGAACCCGGCGCTGGCGCCACCTGGCCATTCGGCCCGCCCGGCCCGGCCGTTGCGATTCGGCCGGGCACCCGAGCGCGCGGCGCGGGTCGCGATCGTCGGCGCCGGGCCGGCCGGGCTGGAGGCCGCGTTCCGGTTGGCACCCACCCGCGATGTCACTCTTTTCGAGGCGAGTCGCCGACTGGGCGGGCAGTTGCGCACCGCCGCCCAGGCCCCGAATCGCACCGGCTGGTCGGCGCTGCTGCGGTACTACCAGGGCAACCTCGCCGCAGTCGCGCTGGAACTGGGATACCGGGCCCGCCCGGCGGATCTCACCGACTTCGACGAGGAGATCGTGGCGACCGGCGCGACCGAGATCGCGACTCCCGGCACCGCGACGACCACCGCCGCGCTGATCGACCCCTGGCAGATCTGGCCCGGCGACCGGGTGGTGGTCGTGGACGACGGTATCGGCTATTGGCCGGCCCTCGGTGTCGAGGAGGCGGCGCTCGCGGGCGGCGCCGGCCGCGTC
>JABFXT010000403.1 GCA_013361595.1 Nocardia sp.
CGAATTCCACGGTGGCACCATCTGGCTCGACACCGAGAACACCGAGGGGACCCGGATCTGCTTCACCCTAAGCATCGTCGAGCCCACCGCCGACCCCGACGACGCGGCGGACTTCGCGGCCGCCGCCACGTCCCCGACCGCTCGTGAACGCGTTCCCGAAGGAGAAAACGCATGACCGTACCCGGCCAGCCGATCGATATCCTCCTCGTCGAGGACGATCCGGGCGACGAACTGATGACCAGGGAGGCGTTCGAGGACAACAAGATCGGGAACACCCTGCATGTCGCGCACGACGGGCAGGAGGCGCTGGACTTCCTGTACCGGGCGGGCCCCTACGCCGACGCCCCGCGACCCGATCTCATCCTGCTCGACCTCAATCTCCCGAAATACGACGGCCGTCAGGTCCTGGAGAAGATCAAGGCCGACTCCGATCTGTCACATATCCCGGTGGTCGTCCTGACCACCTCCGCTGCCGAAGAAGACATCCTGCGCAGCTACAAACTGCACGCCAACGCCTATGTCACCAAACCGGTCGACCTCGATCAGTTCGTGGCGGCGATCAAACAGATCGACGATTTCTTCGTCCAGGTCGTCCGGCTGCCCCGCGCCCGGTAGGCGCGGGGCTCCACGGGTCAGGACGTCGCGTCGGGGCTCGCGGCGAGCGCGGCCGGCAGCGACTCGTGTACCGACAGCAACTTGTCGAGACCGGTGAGTTCGATCGGCCGCCGGACCGCATCGGAAACGACCACGCGCAGCCCGGCCCCGGGTTCGGCGGCCTCGGAGATCACCAGCAGGACGCTCAACCCGGCCGATCCGAGGAAACCGACGTCCGACATATCCACGATCAGTGCGTCACCGCCTCGCTGGGCGTCCTCGAGAGCTGTCTGCAGTTGGGGCGCCGAGGCCATATCCACCTCGCCCTGCACCGTGACGATCGCGGTCCCGTTCTCCGTCCGCACCGCTACGTCGAGCAGCCGGGGCGTGCTCTCGCCACTCATCGCGGATCCTTCGGCTCGCATATCGCCACTTTCCACCTCTGCAGTATCGAGGCCCCGTCGCGCGGTACGCGTCCGGGGCCGGCATCGATCTCCGCAGAGAATCTACCCGATCGAGAAATGGTAGTCATCGGGACGGATCCGCCCGCCCGGAGTTCGTAATCTGCGCCACGTTTGAGTCGCGCCGGATCCTGTCACCGGGCGTGATCCGCCCCACGCGGGCCAACGTCCCGTGGTCTGTGGTCATCTACGACGCTCGGTCGAATGCGCCGGGAACGAATGGGTATGGCTAGCAGTGAGCACATGGTCCGAATGGACAGAAGCCGAACGCCACGGACCCGGAACCGCCTACGCCGTCCGTCCGGCGAGACCTACAGGAGGCGATCAGGTGACGACGACCCGCCCACCCGGGCTGGACTGTCCGCCGACCCGATGGGAGTTGCAGTTTCCAGCGAAAGCCGACCAGTTGGCCGAGGTCAGGCACCGGACACAGGAATGGCTGACGCAGTGTCCGCTCGACGAGTGCCAGGCCTACGATGTACTGCTCGCGGTGGGGGAGGCCTGCGCCAACGCGATCGAGCACGGCCACCGGGGTGACGGTGGCACCGTCCGGTTGGCGTTCGCCCGTGACGTCGCCGCCCTGCGGGTCACCGTGGCCGACCACGGCCGCTGGAAGAGCCCGGATCCGGGGCCGGACCAGGTACGCGGACGTGGCATGGCCATCATCCGGGCCCTGATCCCGGAGGTGGAGGTCCGCATCACTTCGCGCGGCACCACGGTCGATATGCGGATCCCGCTACCCCGGTGAACGGCCGGTCGGCCGCGGCGGAGAGCCGGCCCGGTTCAGCCGAGCCGGTAGAAGCGCCAGAAACCGAATCCGTCGATCGGTAGCACCTCGACGGAGGTGAATCCCGCGGCCAGCGCGTAATCCCGCAGCGTCCGCTGCCGCATGACGGTACCGGTGCCGGCGCTGGGCGGGCTCGACATCCCGTCGGGCAGACAGACGAACAGGCTGAACCCGTACATCAGTCGTTCCACGTCGTCACCGTCGGGGGCGAACTCCGCGGCCACCGCCTCGTCCATCACCACCAGCGGCGCGCCGGGTCGCAGCGCACGCCGCACCGCGCCCAGGACATCGACCGGGCGCGGCATATCGTGCACGCATTCGAAGGCGAACGCGATATCGAAGCCGCTCTCGGGTAACCGAGCCGCGTCCGCCACGGTGAACTGGGTGCGATCCGCCACGCCGGTGGTTTCGGCGTTGTGCCGGGCCGCCCGGATGGAGGGCGTATCGATGTCCACGCCCCGCACGTGTGCCCGTGGGTAGGCCTCGGCGAGGGCGATCGAGGACCAGCCGGCACCGCATCCGATATCGAGGATCCGGGCACCGCGAGCACGCAGCACGGCGTCGACCTCGGGGACCCCCGCCAGGGCAGCACCCAGCCGGTGCTGGTACCAGGGCCGATTGCCCTGCGCTTGGCCTTCGCGGGCATTGTCGCCCAATTCGTCCCAGCTGACGCCGCCCCCGCTGCGATACGCCTCGAACAGGCGCGGCAGCGCCGGTCCGGTGGCACCGAACAGTCGGGCGAAGGGAGCGAGATAGTTGAGGCTGTGCTCGTCGGTCAGCACCTCGGCGACGGCGGGCGGGAGCGCGAACACCCGATCCTCGGCGGGTCCGTCCCGGTCCACGACCAGTAGGCCGGTCACCGCCTGCTGCTCCAGCCATTCCCGGGTGTAGCGCGGATGCGTCGCGGTGCGGTCGGCCAATTGCGCGGCCGTGGCCGGACCGTCGTGGGCCAGGCTGCGGTACCAGCCGAGCCGGTCGCCGGCGAAGATGGACAGCAGGTCGACTGTGCCCAGTACCGCCTGGAGAACCCGGTCCGCCACCGCCGCCGCGGTATCCCTCTCCGCCTCCATACGGCAACTATCCCTCGCCCGGTGTCCGTGCTGGGGTAACCGTCCGGTCGAGTGCGGGGCGTGTCCGTTCCGGGAGCCGGATCATCGCCACACCGATCAGCAGGGCGAGGGCCGCGAAACCCACCGCGGCGAGCGCGGCACCGGAAAGCCCCTGCGCCGCCGCGGCCCGGCCCGGTTCGGCGCTCCCGGTCCGGGCGGTGTGCTCGATCGTGGTGAGGACGGCCACGCCCAGCGCCAGGCCGATCTGCTGGGCGGCCTGGAGCAGGCCGGACGCGGCCCCGGTGTCGCGTTTCTCGAGGCCGCCGAGCACGGTGAGGTTCAGTGTCACGAAGGCGAGGCCCAGACCGGCGCCCAGTAGCACGAAGGGACCGAGTACGCCGGTGCGGTAGTTGCTCGCTCCGGTGGTGGTGCACAGCCAGACCGCCTCCAGCAGCATCAGCACCACACCGGCGATCAGCACCGGTGCGCGACCGAACCGAGCGATGAGCTTCGGTGCGGTACGGGCCGCCGCGAATTGGGCGAGCGCCATCGGGAGGAAACCGATACCGGCCCGCAGCGGGCCGAAGCCGAGCACGTCCTGGAGGTAGATCGACAGCAGCATGTAGGTACCCGCCATGGTGGCCATCAGCAGGACGAAGGTGAGGTAGGCACCTGCCCGCGCCGGCTGTGCGAGCAACCGCGGCGGCATGATCGGCTGTTCGGCATGCCGTTCGGCGACGACGAACAGGCCGATCAGCACCGCACCCGCGGCAAACGAGGCGAGGGTGCCGGGATCGGTCCAGCCGGCCGCGGCGGCCCGGGTGAGGCCGTAGACGATGCCGACCGTGCCCAGTGTCGACAAGAGCGCGCCCGCCACATCGAATTCGGACGGACGGCGTTCGGTTTCGGCAAGGCAGCGCCGAGCCAGCACGATCGTGACGAGCCCGATCGGCACATTGACGAAGAAGACCAGGCGCCAGTTCAGGCTGGTGAGCAATCCGCCCGCGACGAGGCCGAGGGTGATCCCGAACCCGGTGACCATGGAGAACACTCCGAGTGCGCGGGCGCGCTGTGGGCCCTCGTCGAAGATCACCGCGATCATCGACAGCGCGGCCGGGCCGGCGAAGGCGAATCCGACGCCCTGGAGCGCGCGGGCGGTGATCAGCAGCCCTGCGTTCGGGGCGATACCACCCAGGACGGAGGCGGCCACCACCAGGCTCAGGCCCCAGACCAGCATGCGCCGGCGGCCGAGGATGTCACCGGCGCGGCCGCCGAGCAGCAGCAGGCCGCCGTAGGCGAGTGCGTAGGCGCTGAACACCCACGCCAGCGCCGGGGTGGATATGCCGAGCCCGGAACGGATCTCGGGTAGTGCGATATTGACGACGTTACTGTCCACCGAGACCATGAGCTGGCAGGTCACGATGACACCCAGGACGATTGCCGCGCGGCGCCCGGCCGGTGGGCCGGCGCTGCTCGCGTCCCGGGGCGCGCGGGTGCAGGTTTCGTGTCGGCTGGTCATCGAATTCCGTTCGCGGAGTGGGGATGACGGCGCGGCCGCGAGAACCTGATGGTCGCTGCTCTACGCCTGTAGACTCGACTCACCCTAGGCAGCGCCTGGGTTCAGGTCTACATATGTTGAGCAAGGGCGTGATGACGTTGAGCCACTCGGATACCGCGCTGCCGGACGTCCGGTCAGGGAGCCGGGCACAGCGCCGCGTGCGGACGCGACGGCAGATACTCGACGCCGCGCGGGAGCTGTTCGCGGCCCGCGGATATGTCGAGACCACGATCCGGGCGATCGCGGCGCGTGCCGGTGTCGACCCGGCCCTGGTGATGCAGCATTTCGGTTCCAAGGGCGCGCTTTTCGATGCCGTATCGGGTATCCGGCCCACGCTGGACGAAGCCCTGGTGGGCCCGCCCGAGCAGCTCGGCGAACGCCTCCTGCGCCACGCCCTGGCCGATGTGGACCGCAAGGAGGACCGGACCATGCCGGTGCTGCGGTCGATGCTCACCCATCCGGAGTCGGCCCATGCCGTGCGCTGCGCGATCGTGCATCCGGAAACCGGTCCGTGGACGCGGCTGCTCACCGGTCCCGATGCCGAAAGGCGGTCGGCGCTGATCGGGACGCTGGTACTGGGTGTGCTCGTCGCCCGCTATATGGTTCATATCCCCGGGGTCGCCGATGCGCCCGCGGAGCGGCTGGTCGAACTCCTGGGCCCGTGCCTGCGTCCATTGGTCGCGCCGGGACCACCCCCGGC
>JABFXT010000065.1 GCA_013361595.1 Nocardia sp.
GCTGCTGTCCCCGGATCGGGTGCGGGAATCCCAGAACTCACCGAGACTCGCGAAACCCGGCGGGTAGAGCACATTATGCGGGCCGGCGATGATCGCACAGCCCCACGCGTCACCGGTGATGCTCCCGCCCTGAACCTCGACGAGACGCTCCGCGGCCCAGCGGGATGCCTGGTCGCTGTATCCGAGAGATCGTAGCCCTTCGGCGAATCCCTGCGGATCGATGGTGTTCAGATGCGCCACCAGCCCGGCATCGAGCGGCTGGTTCAGGTTGTCCTGGACGAAGGGGGAGCGCATGCTGTTCATCCGATTTCCGACCACATCCGGGACGACACCCGCATTGTCGATCGCGGCGACCCGTCCCGACGCACCGGCCCGCGCGAGCGCGTTCCGCATATGCCGATCCTGGCTGCCCATGATGTAGTCGAAAACGGCCAGCTTCTGACCCTCGACGGTCCGGAAGTCCCAGAAATAATCGTTGTGCGGGATGTACTCCTGTAGCGAGCCCGGCCCCTGAGGGCCATGCCACTCCCGAGTGAACGGGACAATATCCAGCCCCAGCATACGATCGGCTTCGTACGCGGCCACTTCGTCTCGGATCGACGAATGCTGTTCGCGCGGCTTGTACACACCGATCAGCTTGCCTTCGAACCAGACGAACGCATTCGAACCCTCGCCCGGTGCACCCTCGAACCGCAACTGCTCCGTCGGCGGCAGATTGCGCACACTCACGGGCGCAGCCGGATCGAACGCTGGTCCCGAAGACCTGCCCGGCGCAGGAAAATCGGCCCCCCTGGCGTACTCCTGCGCGGTCATCAGGTCCCGGAATTCGGCTCGCGGGCCGGTGAACTCACCGGTTCCCGACTCGAGCACCGAGCCGAACTCCCGAGTATCACGGGAAGCGACGCCCGCTCCGCTACCTGTCGACCGGACCAGGCGGTCCCGGATATTACCCACCAGATCGGCGAGCGCCCGCCCGATCACCCTGCCTCCTCGCCGTAGCCCGCCGCCACCGGCAATGCGTCCATTCTCACTACGGAGGCATCGGCAGGCATCCGTATACATCGCCGATCCGGTTCCGGCGCCGACTCCCCTGCGTGAGCGGACGCACGTCCGTGGGTCCCACCCGGGTCAGTCGATCATGATGCACAGTCGATCAGCGATGCTGGATGGGAATGCGATCACCGCCCAGCGAGCGCGCGGTTCGGTCACCCACGTATCGGATACGCCTAGGCGGGCGGTGCCAGTCGGGCGTGCAGAAGGTACACATTGTAGGAATCCCACGCCGACAGCGTGAAATACAGATCTCGCGACGTGGACCACGGGTGCAGGAAACCGCCGTAGGCCTTGGGATAGTCGGCTGTCGACACCAATTGCACCGGTTCGGTCCACGTCCCCTGCGGGTCGGCTGCGGTCCGCAGCACGATCGCCCCGCGCGCCGGGTCCAGATAGCTCATCTGCCATTGTCCGCTGTCCGGGTCGACCCGCACCGACAGCTCGCTGGCGATCCCGGCCACCAGCGGTGTCGCCTGATTCTCCGCCGCCGGTGCCCAGGTGCCACCGACCCAGTACTGATACGCCGATTTGTTCAGTACCTCGTCTTTCGGGACCCGGGCCAATCCGATCACCCCGATCCGGCCGTTGGGTGTGCCGAACATGTAGACGTAGTCCCCGTGCGGCACCATCGCCGCCACCTGGAACCGCCCGAGCCCGAACAGGTTCTCCCACCGGGCATGCTGGTCCTTCACCCAGGTGCTGCCGTTGTCGTCGGAGTAGGCGATACCGCCGTAGTTGGTCCGCCACATACCGGGTACCCGGCTCCACGCGTTCACGGACATGAAGCTCAGATACTGGCGGCCGCCGAGCGCGAACCCGGAGGTCGGGATGGTGGTCGTCTCCCAGTTCTTGATCTTGCGGCTACCCAGCAGTTCGGCGGCGTGGCAGCGGCTGTCCTGGACCATCGTGTCCAACGACAGTCCGTCGGCGAGATCACGGTCGGTGCTGTAACCCATGACATTGCTGCGCCAGTCGTCGTCGGGACCGCCGACCCCGCCGGCCGACCAGCCCTTGCCGAACGTGTCCCCGAAGACCACCGCGACCTCGCCCGGCTTCGTCTCCCACATCAACCCCAGATCGGTGCCGTCGACCTGCCAGCGCATATCCGTCCGGTTCGGCGAACCGTGCCCGGTGAGCTGCTCGACCAGCCGCACCGATTCGAGCTGTGGCGGTGCGACCGGCGCCGCGACCGGACCGGGTTCGGCCGGATGCACTACCTGCGGCGGCGCCGGTTGCGGCGGCTCACCCGGACCGCCGGGCACCGGATACGGGATGGGTTCGATCTCCGGTTTGATCTGCACCTCGGGCAATCGCCACGGAACTCCGGAACCGGACCCGCTTCCCGGCCCGCTGCCGCTCGCCGACCCACTGTCCGGAGCCGGTGGTGGTGCCGGTTCGCCGAGATCCGGTTTCGAGCCGGGCTCTGGGGGTTTCGGAGTATCGCGGATATCGGGGCACGGATTATGGCAGGGATCGACGGGTAACGGCTCCGGTGATATCCGCGTATTGTCCGGCGGCGGATCCGGTACTGGCACCGGCTGCAGCTGCGGCACCGGGACCGGAATATCGATCCGGGGCGGCACCTGCACCGGCGGAGCGGGCGGCGCCGCGGGATCGGGTTCACGCGCCAGCGGATCGAAACCGGTCTCGCCGCAGGCGTTCACCGGTGGCGGAGCCCACGGGAACGGTGCGGCACGAGCGGGGACCGGCACAGTGGCATACCCCACGAGAACCATTCCGAGAAAGGCGAGCCCGAGACGACCCGGCCGAAAACCCGGCACCACTCCGAAACCAACCTGTCGCACTCTGATGTCGAGTCCCATCGCCGGAATGAACCTACCCGAAACGGGCAACATTCGCGGTCATTGATCGACACGGGTCGGCGGCCACACCGGACAGCGGTGACCTGCACGACTCCACGTGGTCGCGAACCCATCGGCCCAGTAGGCTCACAGGTGATCATGGCCGCCTACTCCGATCCGCGATCGGCCTCCCCGTTCTCCGCGCTGCGGGCCGTCGACCTCGGCAGACGACTGTTCGAGCAGACCCGGCTGGAACAGTGGATCAGCTATACCACCGCCTGGGTCGAACCCATGGCCGACCTCGGGGCCGGGACCGTGACCGCCCTGCTCCCGGACACCTTGCTCACCGTGCTGAGCGAAGGAATCCTGAGCCGGTTCGGCGGCCGGGAGATCAGCGCGACGCTGCTCGGCCATCGGCTCACCGGCACCCTGGACGTGCTGAAGGTGCGCCGGCGCGGCGCGCATTTCCAGACCAAGGCCGTACTGCGAGAGTTGCGCTGGGACGAACGGCCCATCGACGAAGTGACCGTCATCGCGCACGAAGTCCGGCTGGTCCCCGGTGTACCGACCCGGGTGCGAACCAATCAGGTCGACATCGAGGGCACGGTCGGCCTGGAAACCGTGGTGGCCTGGCTCGCGAGCCGGCAGCGGGAATGGGAACTGACGGTCACCGGATCGGGGCTGATCCGCGCGGTGCACCGCCGCAAACGCATCACCGCCGAACTGGACACCTCGGTCACCGACGATGTACTGCACCTGGCTGTCCGTCGCGCCACCTGGGCCGGGCTGCCGGTACCGCGGCGATGGCGCACGATGAACCCCATCCCGATGGGGGAACTGCCCCGGGGTGCGCGAGTGCGCTGGGCCGTTCGCGACGGCGCGCTGGTCCGGTTCCGGATCGAACTCGCGCCGATAAGCGGGTCGTTCGATCTGGCGCAGATCCGGTCCGCGATCGTGGCCGGAACCACACTCATCGTCTTCTGACCAGCGGCTATTTCTGGGTCTGCCACCACTGCTCGAGTGCCTGCTCGGCCTCCTGCCGAGTGAGCGGGCCACGATCGAGACGCAGCTCCTTGAGATACCGCCAAGCCCGACCGACCTCCGGTCCGGGCGGCAGGCCCAGCAGTTCCATGATCGCGTTCCCGTCCAGATCGGGCCGCACCCGCGCCAGATCCTCCTGTTCCCGCAACCGCTCGATCCGGGCTTCGAGATCGTCGTAGGTGGATCGCAGCGTCGCCGCCCGGCGTTTGTTCCGGGTGGTGCAGTCCGCCCGCACCAGCTTGTGCAGGCGAGGCAGGAGATCCTCGGCATCGGTGACATAGCGGCGCACGGCCGAATCGGTCCACTGCCCCTTGCCGTAACCGTGGAACCGCAGATGCAGGAACACCAGCCGGGCGACATCCTCGGTGAACTGCTTGGGGTACTTCAGCGCGCGCATCCGCTTGCGCACCATCTTCGCGCCCACCACCTCGTGATGGTGGAAGCTCACCCCGCCACCGGGCTCGTTGCGTTTGGTGTCCGGTTTCCCGATGTCGTGCAACAGCGCGGCCCAGCGCAACACCAGATCCGGATCGCCCTCTTCCTGGTCGATGGCCTGGTCCAGCACCGTCAGCGAATGCCAGTACACGTCCTTGTGCTGATGGTGCTCGTCGATCTCCAATTTCATGGCCGGCACCTCCGGCAGCACCCGCTGCGCCAGGCCCGTTTCACACATCATGTTGATACCGTCGATCGGATGGGCGCCGCCGATCAGCTTGTCCAGCTCGGTCCGCACCCGCTCCGCGGTGATCCGATCGATCTCCGGCGCCATCTCGGCAATCGCCTTCCGCACCCGCGGATGCGCGTCGAAACCGAGCTGAGCGACGAAACGCGCCGCCCGCAACATCCGCAGCGGATCGTCGTCGAACGAGTCCTCCGGAGCGGCAGGCGTATCCAGGACCCCGGCCAGCAGCGCCGACATCCCGTCCAGTGGATCCACGAACTCCAGCGACCCGTCCGCCGCGATCCGGACCGCCATCGCGTTCACCGTGAAATCGCGGCGGACCAGGTCGCCTTCCAAAGTGTCACCGAAGCTGACCTGCGGGTTCCGCGAAACCCGATCATAGGTATCGCTACGGAAGGTAGTGATCTCCAGCTGCTGGCCGTTCTTGGCCGCACTCACCGTCCCGAACACCAGCCCCCCGGTATCCCACAACTGATCGGCCCAGCCGCGCACGATCTCCAGCACCTGCTCGGGCCGCGCGTCGGTGGTGAAATCCAGATCGGTGCCGAGCCGCCCGAGCAC
>JABFXT010000763.1 GCA_013361595.1 Nocardia sp.
ACCCCCGACGCCGAGGGTGCGGCCGGGGACGTCCAGTGGAACTTCGAGAAGTTCCTGATCGGCCGGGACGGGGTCGTGGCCGGGCGTTTCCGGCCTACTACCACACCGGATGCGGACACGCTGGTGGCGGCTATCGAGAAAGTGCTGTAACCGATGCCGTAACCGCTTATGATCGAGGCCCGCTCACCCAGTCGTGAGCGGGCCTTTTTCACTTTCTACCTGCGAAAACGGTGCGATACGGCGAAATCCGGACGTGATCGGTGAAAACCGCCCGCCCGGCTTGAATCAGCCATAACATGGACAACTGTCTGGACATAAATCCGGCTAGTTCGGCACGCCGGGGTGCCGAACGGTTCGAGGCAGGTGAGTGGTGGTACCGATACACGACCGGTCCGATCGGCGAACAACTGCGCGCAAGGTCTGGGACGCTGTGCAGTACAAACTGGCGGCCTTGGGGATGGTGCTGGTCATCGTCCTCGCGGTGGTCTTCTCGCTGGTCATGTTCTTCGGCGGATTCACGCCCGAGGAGCCGGTGGCCATCGTGGTGCCGCGCAGCGGCCTGGTGATGGATCCCGACGCCAAGGTGAAATTCCGCGGTGCGGAGGTCGGCCGGGTCGGCAAGATCGAATCCGGGAACGGGGAGGTCCGGCTCGAACTGGATATGAACCCCGATCTGATGCGGCTGGTACCGGGCAACGCGCAGGTCGATATCCGCTCCACCACGGTGTTCGGTGCGAAGTACGTGAATTTCGTGGAGCCCGCGCAGCCCGCCGGACGTCTGCAACCGGGCCAGGTGTTGCGGGGCGAATCGGTGACCGTCGAATTCAACACGCTGTTCGAACGGCTCACCGAAGTGCTGAACATGGTCCAGCCGGAGAAACTCAACGCCACCCTCACCGCGCTCGGCACCGCGCTCCAGGGCCGCGGCGAGCAACTCGGCGATCTGCTGGTGAACGCGGACCGGCTGCTGCGCGAACTAAATCCGAGCCTCCCCGCGCTCCAGCGCGATTTCCGGTCCACCGCCGCCGTGACCGACCTCTACGCCGATACGGCTCCGGACCTGCTGCGCACCGTCGACAACGCGACGGCGCTGAGCCACACCCTCACCGACAACGAACAGAACTTCGATGCCCTGCTTCTCGATACGATCGGCCTGGCCGACACGACGAGCGCGGTGCTGTCCGAGAACGAGCAGACCCTGGTGACGGCGCTGGACCTGCTGCGGCCGACCACCGAACTGCTCAACACCTACAAACCCTCGCTGGACTGCGTCATCCGCGGCCTCGCCAAGGCGATGCCGCTGGCCGACGATCTGATGGGCGGCCGCAACCCGGGTGCCTCGTTCAACGCGAGCTTCATGTACGGCGCCGAGGCCTACCAGTACCCGAACGATCTACCGAAAGTGAACGCCACCGGCGGGCCGCGCTGCGCGGGAGTACTCGACCGGGCGCCGGGTAGCCATGCCGACTACGTGGTCACCGATACCTCGGAAGTCAATCCCTTCATCCCGTCCACCCGGATCTATCCGAACCATCCGACGGTGTTCGAGGTGCTCTTCGCCGGGATGCCCGGGATGCGCTGAGCCGGTATCAGGATCCGCTCTCGGGCTGCCCGGGCCCGGGGCGGACACACATCACGCCGCCGCACGGTTTGTCCGTGAGTCCCGCGGGGTTGGGATGCACGGTCGGGCGCCGGTGGGCGGGCGCGCGCAGTTCGTAACGGTTGCGACTGCGGGGGCCGCGGGCAGTGCGACGCCGCCTCACCGGGCGGCTCCCGGACCGCCGTCGAACGAACCGAGCGCCGCGGCCCGAATCCGGCCCCGGGCGTGGACCCGGAAACCGCCGGAACCGCCCGGGAAGGCCCCGGTAGCGCCCGGTGCCGCATGGGGCGAACTTGTCGGTGGCCAGTTGCTCATGGCCACCAGTCTGGCGGATGCCCCCCGGCTTGTCGCAACGGGGTTTACCCGGTGGACCCGGCCGCGGGGGCCCGACCTGCTCAGGAAGCCAGCTGCCGAGGGGCCTCGACCACTGAATAGTGTTCGGCGTCACCGGTGAGAACGGTACTGGGCCGGCCGTCCACACCCACCGGGATATCGCCGGCGAGGGTGATCCGGGTCAGCCGCCGCGGCTGTCCGTCGTAATCATTGACCGCGTAGTGCTGGGTCGCGCGGTTGTCCCAGATCGCGACATCGCCGAGCTGCCAATCCCAGCGGACCGTGTTCTCCAGCCGGATCACCCGATCCTGGAAGAGCCGGAACAGCGTCTGCGATTCGGTGGTCGAGAAACCGACGAAGTTCCGGACGAAATGGCCGAGCAGCAGCGCGCGCTCCCCGCTCTCCGGATGCACCCGCACCACCGGATGCTCGGTCTCGTACAGCGAGGACTCGAACTCGGCGCGATGCTCGCGGGTCTTGTCGTCCGGGTTCTCGCCGTGACGACCCACATAGTCGTACACATTGGTGTGCACCGCCCGCAGATTCTCGGCCAGCAACCGCAGCGGCTCGGGCAGCGAATCGTAGGCCGCCACGGTGGACGCCCAAGTGGTGGTGCCGCCGTAGGGCGGCAGCGTGACCGCCCGCAGGATCGATGCCTTCGGGATCCGGTCCACGAAGGTCACATCGGTGTGCCAGCTGTTGGCGCTGCCGTACTCCGAATCGATGGCGAGGGTCTTCTCGCCGTGCGAGGTGACCGTCGGATGCGGGGTGGTGGGGCTGCCGAGCAGTTCGGCGAACTCGTACTGCCCGTCCTCGGTGAGCCGGTCCTGCCCGCGGAAGAAGATGACCTTGTGTTCCACCAGCGCCTTGCGGATGGTCTCCACGGCCGCCGGGCCGAGGTCACCGCCCAGCCGCACCCCGTCGATCCGCGCTCCGATCCTGGACCCGAGCTTGACCACGGTGGGGAGGGTGGCGGGGGTGGTGTTTTCGGATGTCATGAGCACCTCACGGATCGAGAGCGGAATCGTTCGCTCTCCGAGCACACCACCGGCCTCCGGCACCGAACAGGGTTGCGGTCGTGCTGATCACAAGGGTTCGGGCGGATGGGCGCGACCCGGCCGGATTCGGCGGGGCCGGGCGGATCGGATATCCGGTGCGCCGGGCCGGCCGGGCGGAGCCGGGCAACCGATCGGGGCCGGTCCCGGTGCCGACGACGCCGGGGCGCGCGTGGTGTCAGCCGAGGTGTTCGCGCAGATAGGCCAGATCGTCGGCCAGTCCCTCGGCCGGGGTCTCCAGCACCACCGGCGCGTCCGCGGTACGGCACACCTCGGCGAGCAGCTGCGGATCGATGGTGCCCTCGGCGAAGTTGGCGTGCCGGTCGGCACCCGAATCGAACTCGTCGCGGGAGGAATTGAGATGCACCAGATCGATCCGGCCCGTGATGGCCCGGATCCGCTCGACCACACCCACCAGATCCTCGCCGCCCGCCCACGCGTGACAGGTATCGAGGCAGAAACCGGCGCCGTATTCGCCGACGGCGTCCCACAGGCGGGCGATATTGTCGAAATACCGGGCCATGGCGTGGTTGCCGCCGGCGGTGTTCTCGATCAGGATCGGTACCGCGAAACCGCCCTTGTCCTGCTGGCGTTCGAAAAGTTTGCGCCAGTTGACGAAACCGGCCTCCATCTCGGCGTCCGAGCGCACATGGCCGCCGTGCACGACCAGGCCGAACGCGCCGAGATCGGCGGCCGCCTGCGCCTGCAGGGCCACCGCGTTACGCGACGGCATCCGCAGCCGGTTGTTGGTGCTGGCGACATTGATCTGATAGGAGGAGTGGACCACCACATCGATCGGGCTGGCCCGGATCTGCTCGGCCGCCGGATGCGGTTGCGGTTTGTCCCAGCTCTGGGGATCCACCACGAACAATTGGACGACATCGGCGCCGAGTCGCTCGCCGTACCCGATCGGGTCGCTGTCCGTGCGGACGTGTGCTCCAATGCGCATAGCGTCAGACTATCGGCCCCGGCCGACAGCCGGGCCTCGTGTTGCACCCGGGTGGTGCGGGAAGATACACCGGAAGAAACGCGTACGACCCGACGAGGGGGAATCGGCCATGCTAGAGCCCGGTGACGACTTCGCGGGCTATGCGATCCGGCGGCGGCTGGGCGTCGGCGGTATGGGCATGGTGTTCCTCGCCCGGCATCCGCGGCTCCCGCGGCTGGTCGCGCTGAAACTGCTCAACCCGGACCTCTACTCCGACAGGGAGATCCGGCTACGGTTCGAACGTGAATCCGAACTCGCGGGCCGGCTCGAGCATCCGAACATCGTCACCGTCTACGACCGCGGCGCCGAGGGCGAACAGCTCTGGATCTCGATGCAGTACGTACCGGGCTCCGACGCCTCGCTGGTGGATCTGCACGTCCTCGACCCCCGCCGAGCCGTACAGATCGTCGCCGATACCGGGATCGCCCTCGATTTCGCTCACGCCAACGGGGTCCTGCACCGGGATGTGAAACCGGGGAACATCCTGCTCGCGAAACCGCCCATCGGGCAGCCGGAACGGGTTCTGCTCACCGACTTCGGTATCGCCGGGGTACGCGACGCCGAAACCACCATCGCGGCCGCCGATACGATCACCGCGACCCTGGCCTACGCCGCCCCCGAACAGCTCACCGGCGCGAAACTCGATCAGCGCGGCGACCAGTATTCGCTGGCCTGCACACTGTTCTGGCTGCTCACCGGGTCCGGACCGTACCGGGGCAACAATCCGGCCGAACTGATCCAGGCCCACCTGACCGCTCCGGTGCCCAGGGTCAGCCGGATCCGGGCCGGGCTGCCACCCGGGCTCGACGAGGTACTCGCACGAGCACTGGCGAAGAGCCCCACCGACCGGTTCCTGAGCTGTACCGAATTCGCTACCGCCGCCGCACAGGCCCTGCGCCCGTCCGGGCCGCGCGGCGGACGTGCGCCGGGTGTCAGGTTGCGGCCCGATCAGCGCTATCCGGCGCCGGTCGGCCGGCACCCCGGACCACCACCCGGGTACGGGTCGGGCGAATTCCGGCAACCGCCGGTGCGCGGCGGGCCCCCCTACCCGTCCACCGAGTACCGCCGGCCCGGTCCACCGCCGCGGCATCCGTCCACCGAGTTCCCGCGGCCCACTGCGGGTCCGCCCC
>JABFXT010000329.1 GCA_013361595.1 Nocardia sp.
GGCGACGGTGACAGCGCCACCCGTGACCTGTGCGCGCCACCAGGGCCGGAGGCGGCGTCGGCCGCACCCGCGAATCTGTCCGCGCCGGGCGCCGGCAAAGAGGACCGGTTCACGACCGCGTCCACCGAACCGCCGACGGCCGTGGACACCGCGCGACTGGGGTTGATCCGGCCGGGCGTCCTGAGTGTGGGCACACTCTCCGACGCGCCGCCGAGTATCTGCGTGAACTCCGCCGGTGCGTTCACCGGCTTCGACAACGAACTGTTGCGCGCGGTGGCCGCGAAGATCGGCCTGCGGGTCGAGTTCTCCGGCACCGAATTCGCCGGACTGCTCGCCCAGGTCGCCGGTAAGCGGTTCGACGTCGGCTCCTCCAACATCACCACCACCGATGCCCGGCGCGAAATGGTCGGTTTCACCAACGGCTACGACTTCGGCTACTTCTCGCTGGTCGTGAAGGACGGTAGCCCGGTCCACGGATTCGCCGACCTGGGCCCCGGTTCCCGGGTCGCGGTGGTGCAGGGCACCGTTCAGGACGAGTACGTGGTCAACCAGCTGGGCCTGGACCCGGTGAAGTTCCCCGACTACAACACCGCCTACGCGAATGTGAAGACCGGCCAGGTGGATGCCTGGGTGGCCCCGTCGGCGCAGGCCGAGGGCGCGATCGCGCCGGGGGACGCGACCTCGGTGGTGGAGAACTCGTTCAGCCTGGACAATTTCGTCGGCTGGGCGGTCGCGAAGGACAACACCCCGCTGATCGACGCGCTCGACTCCGGACTGGACGCGGTGATCGCCGACGGCACCTACGCCCGGCTCTACAGCGACTGGGTCCCGCGCGAGATGCCGCCGGGCTGGAAACCGGGTTCGAAGGCCGCGCCCGCCCCGCAACTACCGGATTTCGCCGCGATCGCGGCCGAACGCGGCCCCCAGGAGCAGACGGTCCAGGCTCCGAAATCGACGCTGGAGCAGCTGCGGGACACCTTCTTCGACTGGTCGCTCTACCGGCAGGCCTTCCCGGACCTGTTCAAAACCGGCCTGCCCAACACCCTGATCCTGGCGCTGGTCTCCGGTGCGCTCGGCACCCTGATCGGCATGCTGCTCGCGGTCGCCGGTATCTCGCGCACCCGCTGGCTGCGCTGGCCGGCCCGGGTGTACACCGATATCTTCCGCGGTCTGCCCGCGGTGGTCATCATCCTGCTCATCGGCCTCGGTATCGGACCGGTGGTCAGCGGCCTCACCGGCAACAACCCCTACTGGCTCGGCGCGGTGGCACTGGCGCTACTGGCCTCGGCCTATATCGGCGAGATCTTCCGCTCCGGTATCCAGTCGGTCGAGCCGGGTCAGCTGGAGGCGGCCCGCGCGATCGGTTTCGGCTACCGGCGGGCGATGACGCTGGTGGTGATCCCGCAGGGTGTGCGCCGGGTGCTGCCCGCGTTGATGAACCAGTTCATCGCGTTGATCAAGGATTCGTCGCTGATCTACTTCCTCGGCCTGCTCGCCACCCAGCGCGAACTGTTCGCCGTCGGCCGCGACCTCAACGCCCAGACCGGCAATCTGTCGCCGCTGGTGGCCGCCGGTCTGGTCTATCTGGTGCTGACCATCCCACTCACCCATCTGGTGAACTACATCGACCGGCGGATGCGCACCGGCCGCCCCGATCAGCCGATCGACCAGGTCGAACAGGCCACCATCACCGAAGGGCGGGGGTAACCGATGAGCGCCTCACTGACCGGCACCGGACTGCACCTGCGACTGGGCGGCAATGAGATCCTGCGCGGGGTGGACATCCACGTCGACGCGGGCAAGACCACGACTGTGATCGGCCCGTCGGGCTCCGGGAAATCCACCCTGCTGCGCGTGCTGAACCGGCTCCACGAACCCGATTCCGGCGATATCCTGCTCGACGGCGATTCGGTGCTCACCGAGAACCCGGACCGGCTGCGCCGGCGCATCGGGATGGTGTTCCAGCAGTTCAACCTGTTCCCGCACCGGACGGTCGCCGAGAACATCGCGCTGGGCCCGCGGAAGCTACGCGGCCTGTCCAAGGACGAAGCCCGCGCACTGGCACTGGCGCAACTCGAGGTGGTGGGCCTCACCGGCAAGGCCGACTCCCGGCCCGCGAACCTCTCCGGCGGCCAGCAGCAACGGGTGGCGATCGCGCGGGCGCTGGCCATGGAACCGGACATCATGTTCTTCGACGAGGCCACCTCGGCACTGGA
This sequence comes from Nocardia sp., assembly GCA_013361595.1. Classification (GTDB taxonomy): domain Bacteria; phylum Actinomycetota; class Actinomycetes; order Mycobacteriales; family Mycobacteriaceae; genus Nocardia. The sequence continues at coordinate 2,217 of JABFXT010000329.1, forward strand.
CCCGGAGCTGGTCAAAGGTGTGCTCGCGTTGATGTCGGATCTGGCCGCGGGCGGTATGTCGATGATCGTGGTCACCCACGAGATGGGATTCGCCCGCAGCGTCTCCGACCATGTGGTGTTCATGGACGGCGGTCTCGTGGTGGAATCGGGCAGCCCGGACGCCGTGTTCGACAGTGCCGAAACACCGCGGCTGCGAAGGTTTCTCGACCAGGTGCTCTGAGGCGACGATACTGGAACCCATGAGCGAGGACTCCGGAACCGGCAACCCCTACGGCACACCGACCACCAGCGGACCCAAGCCCGTCGGCCGGGCCCAGGGCATGACCAACCGGGTGGTCCGCACCCTGCTACGGGTTCCGGGCCTGTCCGGGGTGGTCGGGAAACGGCTGGCGACCCTGCATGTGGTGGGCCGCAAGTCCGGAAACACCTACGACATCCCGGTCGCCTACACCACCCACGGGCAGACGCTGCTGATCGGGACGGCGCTGCGACCGTGGGTGAAGAATCTGGCACCCGGTACTCCGCTCGCCATCACCCGCGGCGGGAGTCCGGAGCGGTTCGATCCGATCGTGTACACCGAAGCAGACGACGTACTGCGGCTCTTCGAGATCATCGCCCGCGACAACAAGACCAACGCGGACTACAACGGCATCGGTTTCGATGCCGAGGGCAATCCGAACAAGGCCGATATCTACCAGACCTGGCAGCAGGGCGGTGTGGTGATCGAACTGCGCCCGATCTGACCGTCCCGGTTTCCGGCCACGGCCGGGCAGGTCAACGCTGACGCCAGCTCAGCGGCCCCGGTAGATCGACGCTGTTCTTCTTCGTTCGGGAGTTCCACGACCACGGGCCGATCTTGATACTCCACGACGACAGACCCGATTGGGTGTAGTTCAGCTTCAGCGGCCCGAAGGACTGACGTTTACGGAACCTGATGGGCATGAGCAACCTCCTCAGCTCAGGGCCAGGATAGCGGATCAGGGTGAGTCCCCATGGCTTTCGCTGGTCAGGGGTGCCAGAGTGGAAGGCGTGGGAATCTATCGCGACCGTTTCGTACCGCGCCTGGTGAACGTGGCCTGCGGGATGAAGGCCAACGAGCCGCTCCGTGCGCGGGTCTGCGCCGGATTGACCGGGCGGGTGGTGGAACTCGGCTTCGGCTCCGGGCTGAACGTGCCCTTCTACGCCGCGTCGGTGACATCGGTGAGCGCTGTCGAACCGGCCGACCTGGGCTGGCAACTGTCCGCGCGGCGCCGCGCCACGGCCCGGGTCCCGATAGCGCGCGCAGGCCTGGACGGGCAGTCGCTACCGTTCCCGGACAACAGCTTCGATACCGCCCTGTCGACCTGGACGATGTGCACCATTCCCGATATCGAGGCCGCCCTCGGGGAGATCCGCCGGGTCCTGGTACCCGGCGGCACCCTGCATTTTGTCGAGCACGGCCTGGCCCCCGACCCGAAAGTACAGCGCTGGCAGCACCGTCTCGACCCGCTCCAGCAGCGCATCGCGGGCGGCTGCCATCTGGACCGGAATATCCGCGCGCTCCTCGAAACGGCGGGATTCGGTATCCGCGACCTGGAGGTCTTCCGCGGCCAGGGTCCGGCGTTCATCGATACCCAGTCGCTGGGTGTCGCGGTGAACTGAAACTTCCCGGTCGCGCCCGAGCCGTTGCCCGCCCCGCGCTCAGCTCGCGAGGCAGCCCGGGCCGAGCAGCGCCTTCAGATCACCCATGAGTGCCGAGGAGGGCTCCACGCGCAGGCTGTCGTCCAGTTTGAGCAGGGTGGTCTTCTCCCGGGCACCCACATGCCGGACGTGGACATCCGAAGTGCCCGGATGCCGCGACAGCACCCGCTTGAATTCACCGATCTTGTCGGGTGTGCACATCCGGGTGGAGATGGTCACCGCCAGCGGTTTCGCCACCCCGATCGCGGACAGATCCGGGACGGCGAGATCGTTGGCGATCAGCGAGATCCGGTCGTCCCGCATCGAGACCCGCGCCTTCACCAGTACGACGGCGTCCTCCACCACATCCATCCCGTACACAGAGTAGGCCTGCGGGAAGAACAACACCTCGATACCACCGGTGAGATCCTCGAGCTGGCACGAGGCCCAGGCCAGACCGTTCTTGTTGATCCGGCGGTTCACCGAGGCGAGGATGCCGCCGACGGTCACCTGGGTACCGTCCTTGATATCCCCCTCCAGAATCGTGGGGATCTGGGTATCGGCCTGGGCGGCGAGTACATGATCCACCCCGTTGAGCGGATGACCGGATACATAGAGACCGAGCATCTCCCGCTCCAGCGCGAGGCGGTGTTTGCTCTCCCACTCGTCGTCGGGGACCTTCACATCGAAGACCGACGCCACCGAATCGGCGCCCTCGTCGCCCATCCCGCCGAAGAGATCGAACTGGCCGATGGCCTCGGCCTTCTTGGTCGACATGACGGCGTCGATCGCGTCGGAGTGCACCAGCAGCAGCCCCTTGCGGGGATGGTTCAGCGAATCGAACGCACCGGCTTTGATGAGCGATTCGGTGACCTTCTTGGTGCAGGCCACGGTGTCGATCTTGTTCAGATAGTCCGAGAAATCGGTGAACTTCGATTTCTCGGTGCGGGCGTTGATGATCGAGTTCACCACGTTCTGGCCGACATTGCGCACCGCGCCCAGACCGAATCGGATATCGGCGCCGACCGAGGCGAAGTTGGTCTCCGACTCGTTCACATCGGGCGGCAAAACGGTGATACCGAGTTTGCGGCAATCCGAGAGGTAGATCGCGGCCTTGTCCTTGTCGTCACCGACCGAGGTGAGCAGACCCGCCATATATTCGGCTTGGTAATTCGCCTTGAGATAGGCGGTCCAGAAGGAAACGAGCCCGTAGCCGGCGGCATGCGATTTGTTGAACGCGTAGCCGGCGAACG